>CALXPY010000037.1 GCA_944390395.1 uncultured Clostridia bacterium
ATTTCTGGATATTTATTTCTTAAATCTGATACTGGTCTAATATTAATCATATTGATTCCTCCTTGAAACTTTACTATCATAATTTTATCATTATTTTATGCTTTTTTCAATATTTTATCATTATAATTTTATATATTAAATTTAATTAAATCCACAGTTTTACCTCTAAATCTACAGTGCATATATTTTATATTTTTGTAAATACTAATTAATAAATCATTTTTAGAAAGAAAGGTTGAAAATAATTATGGAAAATCAGAATTTAAATATTTTAGACGAAGTTAACAAAGGAGCTACAATGGGAATGGATGCCATATCTTATGTTTCAGAAAAGGTACGTGATAATAATTTTAAAAAAGTTTTAGATACAGAATATAATAAATACAAAGAAATTTCCAATAGAGTTAACGAATTATATGATAATTATAGTAATAAAGAACCACATGAAACAAATACCATGAATAAAGTAATGACTTGGTATGGGGTACAGATGAAAACTATGACTGATGATAGTACTTCCAAATTATCTGAATTATTAATGCAAGGTACTAATATGGGAATTATTGAAGGAAGGAAATTATTGAACCATAATACCAATATTGAACATGATGTAAAAAATATTTTGAATGATTTTGTTGTTATGCAAGAAGATAGTGTAGAAACATTAAAAAAATATTTATAAAGAATTTATTTTTTATAAAAAAACAGAAGCAGGTTTTCTGCTTCTGTTTTTCTCATATTTTAATCATATACGAAAAATACATCTTCACCATTAATAAGATTTTCAATTTCTTTACATCTTATTGAATAGTATTTTCCTCTCCACAAAATATCATAGAGATAAAAAGTCTGGAAAAACGGGTACGTCCGCGATTTTCTCCTTTCTAGGATTTTAACCTCCTCTCCTGTATTAGTTAATAAGGTTTTTCCTACTAATGACTTCACTATAAAGCTCCTTTCTAGGTTGATGTTACCATTATAACATAAAATTAAGTGAATTTCTATTAGAATATATTTCTAAATTGTTGTACAATCCCATCAACAAAAAATTGTGACATCTTTAATATTTCTTTTTGTACCATATCATAAGCATTTATATCTGCCACATAATCTCCTTTTAATATAGCTTTTACTTCTTCTGTTGTAAGTCTTAAATGTTCATATAACATTCTGCGTATTTCTTCTCTTGGATAAAATGGATTTATACTACTAAAAGCTTCTGCCATTTCGTCCGCATTTTTATACCATTTTGCATTTAAAGCATTTGCTTGCGCTTGATTATTATTTTTTAGTGCAACAATCAAATCTTTTCCTATTACTAAATGTTCTGTTAATAGCTGTTCAATTTTATTAGATACAGCTGACCCATAATATCTTGCGAAAACATTTGCTATGTCTTTAGGATTTTGTAATAAACGTGCTTGCGTTGCTTCTAAATCTTTTAAGTCCTCTGCAATGCTTATTAGAAGCATTCTAGTTCACATAATATGTTGTTCCCATACTAAGTTCATAAGTTTTATTAACTGAACTTCATTAATACTTATCAAATATCTTGAAATTTGGTTACTATTTGGATAAATATAAATTTGTTGCCCAACTCTAAGACTATAAGGATCAAGTGCCAAATTATTATTTATTATATCTTGTACAGTTGTTCCATATTGTATCGCTAAATTATATAAAGTATCACCAGGCTTAATTGTATACAAAATTGGATTTATATTATTCATAAATCTATCTCCTCCTAATATAAAATATTAAAAAAAAAATATTTTTGACACTATTATAAGCAAAAAGCTGTATAGACAAGTAATTTGTCTATACAGCTTTCAACTCTTCTTCCATTGCTCTTTTTACTTTAATTTTTAGCTTCTCAACACATACTTTTATATTATCTTCATTCATATTAGCTTCAATTGGTTTTAATATACTTAAGGTAACATCTGGCTTAATTTTAAATATTTTTCTATATCCTTCTGGTTTCCTAAATTTATATACCATTGGGATTATAGGTACATTATTTTTAACAGCAAAATCAAAGGCTCCATTTTTAAAATTTCTTATTTTTTTGCAATATGGCCACAATGAAGCTTCTGGATAAAAATGTATAACATCACCATTTTTCAGAACATTATTCATTGCTTTTATAAAATATTTTCTATTATTTATATTTTCTGGAATTGGTACTGCTCTTAAATATTTAATTAATTTCCTAACAAGAGGTATTTTAAAGCTTCCTTCCTGTGTAGTATAATATATTTTTCTTTTTCCAAAAGCGAGTCCTACCATTGCACAATCTAAAATTAATACATGGTTAGAAACACTTATTGCCCCTCCATCTACCTCTTTTATATTCTCTATTCCTTCTATTTTCAAATCATATATTATTTTAATAAGCAATTTTAAAATTGGAAATGCAATACCATAATATAACAAATTAGAAAAAATAGAAAAAATCAAATTATTAGGAACATAATCGTAATTTTCATCAATTTTAAATTCTAATGGTTCCCATAAATGTATTATATGTTCGTTCTCTTCTAATATTTCTTCAATTGCTTCTTTCATTATTACCTCTCATTTTAAACATTCTCTTATAATTACATCTGTAATTTTATCAGTAGTATCTCTATCAATGTATTTTGCTTGATTTGTCATCATTTCTTTTTGTAAATTAATATCATTAATTAATTTTTTAGTATTTTCTATTACTTCTTCCATTGTATCACATTTAATAGACATCTTTCTATCATTAAAATAATTTGCATTATAGTTTTCACAGCCTGGTATTGGCATAGTATGTATAAAAGGCTTTCTTAATGTAGCTACTTCTGTTGTTGTTAGTCCTCCTGGTTTTGTAAGTATTATTTCGCTGCTTTTCATATATTCACTTAATTTCTTTGTAAATGGAATTGCAATTACTCTTTTATTATTTTTATATTCTTCTTGTATAGTTTTAAATAATTTTTCATTGTTTCCACAAGAAATAATATAATTAATTTTTTGTGTACTATCTAAAAGTTTTTTTAACATTGTAGTAATGTTTCCAAACCCCATGCTACCTGTTAATATTAATATATATTTCTTTCCTATATCTAACCCTAATATTTTTTTACTATCATTTTTTTCATATTCCACTCTATACTGTTTAGCAACTGGAATACCTAAAGGTAATAATTTTTCTTTTTTTATTCCTTTATCTAAAAAGTCTTTTTCTAGTTCTTTACTTGGTATAACAAAATAGTCTGGATCAGTTTCTTCCCAAAAAGGTATGCAAACATAGTCTGTTGCAATTTGCATAAAATGTATTGGATATTCTTTTTTTATTGCAGTTAGAGCTTGAGCTGCGAATAAATGTGTGGTTACAATATATTTATAACCATGTTCTTTTATGTATTTATATAATTTTTTTCTATTCATTTTATTAAGTTGATATACTGGTGACTTAATATCTAGTTTCTGATACAATTCGCCCAAATGATATACTGCTTTAAATACTTTTCCATTTCCATAAGTAGATTTTATATACAAATGATTTATGTGATTTTTAATTTTAGGACTAATAATATCTAAATATTCTATAAAATCTGCTCTAATTCCTTTTTCTATTAAATTTTCTTGAATAGCTAAAGCAGCAGAATTATGACCGCCACCTGTTCCACATGATAATATTAAAACTTTATTTTCTACATTTTCTTTTATACTATTTTGTTCTTCATCTTTTTTATTAATAGTAAATAAAATATTCATTTATACCCCTTATAATAATATATATTTATTTTATTATTTATATGAAAATTTTATTTCATAAACATTCTTATTAACTTTTCTTTCATTTTTGAATATGGATGATATCGTACAGGCAAATCTATATGATTAGATTTTTTTATAATGCTCTTATAATGGCTAAAGGTATCAAAACTAAATTTTCCATGATATTCTCCTATACCACTATTTCCTATTCCTCCAAATCCTAATTTTTTATTAGCTAAATGGATAATTGTATCATTTATACATCCTCCACCATAAGATACTTCTTTTAGAATTCTTTTTTCTATTTTTTTATTGTTTGTAAATAAATATAATGCTAATGGTTTTGGATTTATATTTATATAATTTATTATATAATCCAAATTATTATACCCTATAATTGGTAGTATTGGTCCAAATATTTCTTCTTGCATTACTTTAGAAGTCATATCCTTAATTGTTAATATAGTAGGTTCTATTTTTAATATGTTCCTATTATATCCTCCTCCATATATAACATGTTCTTTATCAATTAATGATATTATTCTATTAAATTGCATTTCATTAATTATTTTAGGATAATCACTATTATTTAAAGCATTTTCTCCTAAAAAGTTATTTAAATATTTTATCAAGCAATTTAAAAACTGCTCTTTTACATTTTGATGTACAAATACATAATCTGGAGCCACACAAGTCTGCCCACTATTTAATATTTTTCCATAAGCTATTCTTTTAGCAGCTAACTCTACATTACATTTTTCATCAACAATGCAAGGACTTTTCCCTCCCAACTCTAAAGTTACTGGAGTTAGATTTTTTGCTGCTGCTTCCATTACAATTTTTCCAATTTTAGTACTACCTGTATAAAATATATAATCAAATTTTTCTTTTAATAATTCCTGTGCGACTTCTTTTTCTCCCAAAACTACAGTTACATAAGCTTCACTATATATTTCTGTTAAAATCTTTTTTAGTAATTTTGATGTATTTACAGAATATTCGGAAGGTTTTATAATTACACAATTTCCTGCTGCAATAGCTCCTATAAGTGGCTGTATACTTAATAAGAATGGATAATTCCATGGTGAAATAATTAACACTAATCCACGTGGCTCTGGAATTCTATAACTTCTAGCTGGAAATTGCGATAATGGTGTAGATACATATTTTTTCTTTGCCCATTTTGCTAAATGTTTAATATTATATTTTATTTCATCTAATACCATTCCTATTTCAGTCATATATGCTTCTGTTTCTGATTTTCCTAAATCTAATCTTAACGCTTCTTGTATTTCTTTTTCATATTTTATAATAATGGATCTTAATAGTTTTAAATTTTGAATTCTAAATTTTAAATCTTTAGAAATGTTAGAACTATAAAATTTTCTTTGTTTATTTATTAATTCTTTAATTTCCACTATTATTCTCATCCTTCCATAGGTATTTTTTACATTTTATGTCCTATCAAAATATCTGCTAATATATCTATTTATTATATACTTTTTTTGTAAAAAATTCAACTTAAAAGAGACATTACTATTTGCAATGTCCCCTTTATTCTTAAATATAAAGTCCAAAAAAAGTTAATATGAATTTTGCTAAATAATATATACCCATTATAACTATAAATTTCTTAATAAACTTATTATCATCCTTTTCTTCAAATAATGATCTTGTACCGAAATACAATAACACTGTAGAAATCACATTACAAAATCCTGAAAAAGGAGTTGTTAGTTTTGATACAGATGAATTAATAATATTCAATAAGCTTACAACTGAAGCTATAACAACTGGCACTTTAGCTATTATAATAGTGCTTAAAGTTGTCACAAAATTTTTTTTGTTTTTAGTATTTAATAAATAAGTTGATATAGTCAAGATTAATAAAGTTAATACTGGAATAAGCAATTGTTTAAAAATAATAAATATATTTGAAAACACATTTTCAAGGAAATAACCTAAACTTCCACTATTACCAAACAAATATCTTGATGCTAAATGTAAAATATTATCTACAATTATTGATACTAGCCATATTACTAAAATTATAATAGCTAATGTAATTAAATTTTTCCCCTTATTTTTTGTTAATTCACTAATTTTATCTATTGGTCTATTAAAAAATTCTTTAATAATTCCTTTTGTTTCCTTTGGGTTATCCTGTAAATTTGGACTTTTTAATGGTCCTTGTTTTTGATTTTCTTTGGCTTCGTTTTCTATTGATTCATTTTCTGGTTGTATTTTTTCTTCTTTTTCGTTTTTATTTTCTTCCATATCTATTCAATCCTTTCTTTTTTCATTATTATATTTATAATTTAACTATATTTTTTTAAAAAAGTAAATACATTATTATAAATATATATTAATTTTCTGCTAATTTATTATTATTTGGATATAATATATTGTAAAAATTTATTAATTAGTGATATAATTTTTAAAAATGAAAGGAGTTAATTGAATATGATAGATAAAAAAGATGCAGAATTATTAAAAGAAAAACTTTTTAATAATAAAAGAAACGCTTGGAATTTAAAGTCTTCAGATGAAAAAGAAAAAATTTTTGAATATTCAAAAAATTATATTAATTTTCTAAATAATTCAAAAACAGAAAGAGAAATTATATCAAGCTCAAAAAAGATAGCCGATGATAATGGTTTTAAAGATATAAATGAATTTTCTAACTTACAACCTGGTGATAAGATATATTATATTAATAAAGACAAAAGTATGTATTTAGCTGTTATTGGTAAAGATATATTAAAAGATGGTTTAAATATTATTGGATCTCATGCTGATTCACCAAGATTAGATCTAAAACCTAATCCTCTATATGAAGATTCAGAATTTGCATATTTTAAGACTCATTATTATGGAGGTATAAAAAAATATCAATGGACAACAATTCCACTTAGTATTCATGGTGTAATTGTAAAAACAAATGGTGAAAAAATTAATGTAAATATAGGAGAAAACGATAATGATCCTATTTTTACAATTACAGATTTATTACCTCATCTTGCTCAAGATCAGATGGAAAAGAAATTAAAAAATGGTATAGATGGTGAAGATTTAAATCTTTTAATTGGAAGTATTCCTTATGATGCAGATGTTTCAGAAAAAGTAAAGTTAAATATTTTAAATATTTTAAATAATAAATACGGTATTACTGAATCAGATTTCTTAAGTTCTGAAATTGAACTTGTTCCTGCTTTTAAAGCTAGAAGTATGGGATTTGATAACAGTATGGTAGCTGCTTATGGTCAGGATGATAAGGTTTGTGTATATACTTCACTTACCGCCTTAATGAATATTAATAATCCAGAAACTACTGCCGTTTGTATAATTTCTGATAAAGAAGAAATTGGTAGTATGGGTAACACTGGTATGGAATCAGCTGTTTTTGATACATTTATAGCAGAAATATTAAATAAATTAAATGTAAATAATTCAAATGTTTTAGACAAAGTATTTTGCAAATCTAAAATGCTCTCTGCTGATGTAGATGCTGGATTGGATCCAATATATTCATCTGTTTCTGAAAAAAACAATGCTTCTTATTTAGGTAGAGGTATTGGATTATGCAAATATACTGGTGCAAGAGGTAAATCAGGAGCATCAGATGCCAATGCAGAATTTGTAGCAGAAGTAAGAAATATTTTTGAAAGAAATAATATAAGATATCAAATTTCTGAATTAGGAAAAGTAGATATTGGAGGTGGCGGAACAATTGCTTATATTCTTGCAAATAAAGGAATAGAAGTAATTGATTGTGGAATTCCTGTATTATCAATGCACGCACCTTATGAAGTTACTAGTAAATTAGATGTATATGAAGCATATAATGCTTATCTAGCTTTTTGGAAAAATTGAAACATAACTTTTATCTAATAGATTTCCTATTATACGGATAAAGCGGAACCAGAACGGTTCCGCTTTTAGTATGGTTTTTTCTGCTATCTTGCACTTCGATCCATCATCGGGCAATCAATTGGACATCTTCCTTCTTCATCTTTTTTGCAATCCTCACTGTTTCTGTGAGGACAATCCCAGGTTGAATACCCAGTAACAACCGGTGTCAAAATAACTTCAATTTTTCTGCCTTCTACACTATAAAGTGTTTTCTTGCTTTCTTTTGCCATACTCATAATTGTGCCTCCTTATAATGTAAGTATCTTTTATTATAGCACAGAAATTAAAAGATTGCAACTTTTTTTACATTTTTTGTAATTCAAAAGGCTTTTTTCGTAATCCTTTTTTCGTCATTTTCTGGCATTTTTCTTTTATATTTGTCATGTAATCAATTTTATTATATTGAATAACTAGTAATATTCATTACATTTTTCTACACTAAAAAACTCTATAAAACGTTGATAATTCAACATTTTATAGAGTTCTAATTTGGTGAGCCAGGAGGGATTCGAACCCCCGACCCCAGGCTTAGAAGGCCTGTGCTCTATCCAACTGAGCTACTGACCCATAACAATGACATATATAATAATAACACTTTTCTTTTTTGTTGTCAACAAAAATTATTAAATCTATTGAATTTTTATAAAAAAGTATTATATAATTTATAAAATTAAATGATCGGAGTATTTATATGGAGCAATATAAAAAAATAACTTTTCACCATTTATTATGGTATTTTGTAATTTTTAGTGTTATTGGACTTATTGTCGAAACTCTATATGGAGCAATTACAAACAATGTTTTAGAAAGTAGAAAAGGATTTATATGGGGACCCCTTTGTCCAGTATATGGTGCAGGAGCTGTTATTTTAATTATATGTTTAAATAGAATTGATAATAAAAATTATTTAAAATTATTTCTTGCTGGTTTCCTTTTGGGATCTATTATAGAATATGCATTAAGTTATATATTAGAAGCTATATATTCCATTAGATTTTGGGAATACTCATATACTAATTTAGATATTAATGGTAGAATTTGTGTTCCTTATTCATTTTTTTGGGGAATCCTTGCAATATTGCTAATGAGATTTATTCGTCCATTTATAGATAAAATTATAGATAAAATTAACCCTAAAATCAAAAAAATACTAGATATATCAATTTTTATATTTTTAATTATAGATTGTTTAATTACCATTTGGGCTGTAACCACTTATAAAAATAGAGCAGAGAAAATTTATTATAACAATGTGCATAATATTAGTACTCCTACAAGTAATGTATTGATAAATATAAAAAATTCTATAGAAAACAACTATTTTACTAATGAAAGAATGAAAAAAATATTTCCTAATCTTAGATTTAAGGATTCGCAAGGTAATGAAATTTGGTTAAAAGATATTGTTTAGAGTTAAAGAAGAATAGCGGGCTTCTTTAGACATCTTATATATTTAAAAAACGTATTGTGATAATACAATACGCTTTATTTTTATACTATTTTTAATTAGGTAATATTATTTTAGCTTCTTTTCTATTCTGTCTATATAAAGTAATTTTATTGCCTATAGCTTGAACAAAAACTGAATTTGTAAGTTCAGATATTTTATTACCTATATTTTTCACATCGTCTGGAGCTGTTTCTAATACATTTATTTTTATAAGCTCTCTTGCTTCTAATGCTTCATCAACTTGTTTTATTAAGTTATCAGATATTCCTGACTTTCCAACTTGAAATATTGGTTCAATTGTATTTGCTAATCCACGCAAATATGCTCTTTGTTTGCTTGTCATTTTTTCTTTACTCCCTTTATATAAATATTTATTATTATATCAGGTATTTATGTTATTTTCAATATTGAATGATTTTTTACGCAAAAAAATATAATAATTAATTATTTATTAGTAATTAATTATTATATTGAGTACTAAGTACAAAATTAGCTTCAAATCTAACGATTCCATTGAAGCAAACATAAAAATTTCTCCAATTGCTTAATAAACGAAAGACTATCTACTTTTCCCATCCTAAGTTAAATTATACTCCTTAGTTCTATATTATGTCAAGTTGTTTTATTAAAATAACTCTTATGGTTATTTTATTGTATGTTATAGTATACTTTTCGTATTTTTAATAAAAAAAGTAACCTTGTTGCATACAGAAAAATCGTTAAAAGTACTGTAATATCAAGGGAATAAGTTGATTTTTCCTATACAAAGAAAGTCAGTAAAAAGACTTTTTGTTGAAAAACAATAAAAATATATTGACAAACAAGAATATCATAGTGTATACTTATGGCTAATAAAGGAGGAATTTATAAATGAAGATTTTAGGAGAAAAAAGTTTATCATCAAAAGTTATAGTAGGGCTTAACATACTTTTTGCTATTATAAGTGTTACTGATATAGTAGTTTTAGGTATAATCATAAAGATAATAAATCATATTGTAATGAACGAAAATATTCAAAACAATATTTTTGATCTTATTGTGTACATTATGATTATAATTACTGGATTAATTGCACTTTTTATTATTTATCAATTTATAAAAATATTTAAAAATTTAAAAAATAACATATTATTCTGTGAAAATAACGCTAAAAGATTAAATCTTGTTAGTAATAGTTGCTTTATAATAAGTGCATTTTATCTTATCATAGCACTATTTATAGCTTCAATAATGAATAATTTAAATGGAGAATTTATATATTCCATTTTTGCTTTTTCAGTAATCTTAATAATTATATTTGTTATTTCTGGAATAGGTATAAAAATACTTAATGAAATATATAAAAAAGCAATTGAATATAAAGAAGAAAACGATTTTACAATATAGTGAAAGGAAGAAAAATAATGCCAATTATTGTTAATGTAGATATAATGTTAGCTAAAAGAAAGATGTCATCTGGAGAACTTGCAGAAAAAATTGGAATAACTCCTGCTAATCTTTCAATATTAAAAACAAATAAAGCAAAAGCCATAAGATTTTCAACATTAGAAAAAATTTGTGAGGTTTTAGATTGTAAGCCAGGAGATATTTTAGATTATGAAAAATAAAGGGGATTTAATAATATGGAAATTGTAGGAAGTATTATATTGTCGATAACTCAATCAATTTTATTTTACGGTAAAGAAATAGGTATTTCTATGTTATTATTTGAAATAATATGCAATGGAATTGTGTATTATATATTATATAAAAAAAATAAAATAAAAAACAAGTCTGGAATGTTGCTTCTTATACCAATTTTTTTATTAAGTAGTACTTATTTTATATTTGCAAACAAAACATTTTACATTTCTAATATTTTTGTAATACTTTTACTTAACTTAATTATGTATGTAATTGTAACAAATAAAAAAAATTATCTATTAAATCATTTACATCATACTTTGCAATTGGTAATAAATACAATTACTGGTTACAAAGAAGGAATTAACTTTATCGAACAAAAAGCTAAAGAGCAATTAAAACAAAATGATAATATTAATAAAGAAAATATTAAAAAAATATCACTTTCATTGTTAGTAGTGTTTGTTATTGTAGGAATAGTTTTAATACTATTATCATCAGCAGATATGGCATTTGCAAATTTATTCTCTGGTATGTTTGGAATATTAAAGAATTTAGATATAGGAACTATTTTTAGTTTTATTCTAAGAATTATAATTATATTTATTATATTCATACTATCTTTAAATTTGATTTTAAAACTTCAAAAAGAATATAAAAAAGATGAAAAAGAATTAAAAGATAACGACGAAAAATATACTTTTACAATAAAACTACTTTTAATAGCACTAAATATTGTATATTTAATATTTTGCATTATAAAATTAATTTTTCTATTTGAAACAAAAAATTCATCATTTGATTATTCAAGCTATGCTAGAACAGGTTTCTTTCAACTTATGTTTGTTTCATTTATAAATTTTGGAGTTATATTAGTATCTAGTAGATACAATAAAAAACGTGATAATAAAATAAAAATATTAAACTTATTACTTGTTATATTTACAATTATAATAGCCTTATCATCAATGTATAGAATGTACGCATACCAAATGGAATATGGTTTAACTTATTTAAGATCTTTTGTTTATATAATATTGATTACAGAAATAATAGCTTTTATTCCAATAATAAAATATATTCTTAATGAAAAATTTGATTTTATTAAATGGTGTTTTATAATAGTTATTTCTGCTTATTGTATAGCAAATTATATAAATTTAGAAAATATTATTATTAAACAAAATATTACCAGAACCAATATGCACCCAATAGATTATAAATATATATCTAATATCGCTAGTGAAGATAGTTACGATATTTTAGAAAAAAGGCTACAAGAAGATATAACTGACACAGAAAAATTAGACATATTAAATATTTTATTAAAAATAGCAAATAATACCAAAGATTTAAGCTGGCAAGAATTTAATATTTCGAAATATCTAATGCAAAGAAGAAATATTAATATTCAAGAATTAAATATAGAAATAGAAAAATCAAAGGATTCAATAGAAGAAGATGAAAAAATAGAGGAAATTATATCCAAAGATTCTGAATATTACATATATGAAGAAGTTATTAATAAAAATGAAACTTATTTTGTTGAACAAGTGGATGTAGCTATGGGGTCAGCTTTATGGAAAATAATAAAATTAACTGATAACGAAAAAAATTATAATGTAATGAGTACAATAACAGTATCAACACCTAGTAAAGTTAAGTTCTTTGAAAATGGATTAGGATTTATAGAAAAGCCAAACGGTATCTATTGTGGAAGTTCAGAACTACTAATAACACATGATTCTGGAAAAACATTTGAAAAAATTAATTTTCCAAATGGTATATTTACATTGTCAAATTCAAATCGGAGAAGACTGGCAAAACTGCTACGATTATTTTTATTTACCAACTCAAGATGAAGATGGAACATTAACTGTATTAGCATCTGGAGGTTATGAAGGTGGATATAATCAAGGAAAGACAAGAGCAAAGTATATTTCTAAGGATAATGGATATACTTGGCAATTTGTAGAAGAAATATGGAATAGTGAACAAGATTAATAAAAAAGGAGAAAGAAATTTATATGGATAAAATGGATAAATTAGAAAGATTTGAAAAAGCACTTGCTGATGTATTATCTGAATATGATAAATTAGGGAAAGAATTAGAAAATTTAAGAAATGACGGTAAATCTAAAACAACAAAATTTAGAGAATTATTAGGAAAAAAATTAGTCTATAGTATGATTATTACTATATTTAAAAGATATGATCTAATTGATAAATGATATTTGCTCACATATTCAAAGCGGTCCAGATTATATCTCTGGACCGTTTTTCATTTATTTATAAATAGTGAATTTGTAGTTTAAATTTGTTTATTTTATAGGTATTTTAAATTTTTTTGAATGCAGTAAAATAAATTTTATTAAAAAATGTTTTAAATGTTTGTATAATGATCTTAAAGAAAAGCTATAAGAGGTGAAAAAATTATGAAAATTAAATGCTTAAAATGTAATGATATAATTGAATCTTTAAGTATTCACGATTATAAAAAATGTAAATGTGGAGCATGTTCAATTGATGGTGGATATGAATATACAAGAATTGGTGGAGATTTTAAATATATTCATTGGGTATATGATGATGGACATGAAGAAGAAATAGATTTAAAAAAATAATGCAGATAAAAATCAACTGCATTATTTTTATTTATAAGTATTAAGTTACTAGTCAATTACTAGTCAGTTACTGGTCAAATACTAGTCAAACAATAATAATTTTTTACATTATTTTTTAAGATAAATTTGCAAAATGGTATAAAGGACAGCAAATTTAATATATCTTTTATTTTCTTAAAATCAATACTAATGTAATAATTCAGGCAACAGCTATGATAGTAATTCCTACTAATTCTCAAAACAGCAGAAATATTATTTGTAATAATACTTTATATTTTATTATATCTATTAATCTGATAATAATATTTTAAATAACAAATATCCCTAAAAATCAAAATCTTTTGTAAGTATATTGAAATCAAGGAAAACTTGATATTTTTTAATGCAATTATAATGCGTATGAAATGAAAATTAGAAAAATTATAATGCAATTATAATGCAACTGTGAAATATTATGGGATATTTTTAGATATTTTCGGATAAAGTTATCCACTTTTGTAAAGAGTTCCAAAAGCTGATATATAGCTGAAAGTGGCTATTTTGAGGCAAAAAAAGAAATTACCCTTTTTAGAGTAATTTCTATAAAAAATGGTCGAGGTGAGGTAACTCCTCAAATGCTATTTTTCTTTATATATCAATATTTTCAAAGAACGATTTTAAATTGTT
>CALXPY010000038.1 GCA_944390395.1 uncultured Clostridia bacterium
TAGTTCAGTTGGTTAGAACGCTAGCCTGTCACGCTAGAGGTCGACGGTTCGAGCCCGTTCCAGGTCGCCATTTTTTTATTTAAGGCTTGATAGCTCAGTTGGTAGAGCAAGGGACTGAAAATCCCTGTGTCAGTGGTTCGATTCCACTTCAAGCCACCAAACAATAATTTTATAGTTTCAGTTAAAAATGTACATAATTTGAAGTAGTTAGTTTATACAGTAGCTGCTTCTTTTTTTGTGCCAAATACATTTGTTATAACTTTTCTATATAATATTTTGAATTTTATTGTAAAATATTAGAAAATAAAGTATAATAAAAACATCCTTTTCGTAAAGGAAATCTTTATGAAGGGAGGTGTTGCAACAGAATGAACGGCTATATGCTTATATGGATTCTTCTTCAGAAAATTGAAAAATTACAAGAAGAATTGAATACATATAAGAAAAACAACACAGAAAAAAACTGATTTTCAGTTCAGAGCAGTCACTACCTGCTCTGTTTATTTTATGTATAAAAAAAGATATGTGTCACTACCACATATCAAGTGTTGCTCAATGAACGGCCACATTAACTTAAGCTACTATTAGTATAGCATTATTTTTTTTATTTGTCAAATGATATTGAAAATAATTTTTTTCTACTTAATTTCTTATCCATAATCACATCCATCTTTTATAGTAATACAATATATTATGGAGGTTTTTATGTAAATATGAATAGATGTACACTTGATAAATTACAATTAGATTGTTTTGGTGAAATTGAAAAAATAACAGCTACAGATGATCTTAGAAGAAGATTTTTGGACTTGGGAATGGTAAATAAAACAAAAATTATGCCTATTTTTAAAAGTCCAACTGGTGATTCTAGAGCTTATGAAGTTAGAGGTAGTATTATAGCTTTAAGAAAAGAAGATGCTAATAAAATTATTGTTAATTATAAGTAACATATATCATTTTCCTTTAATAATATATTATAAATACTTTTTAAAGGAGAAATTATAATGGGATTAACATCTAGCTCAACTGGCTCTAATATAGTTAATGATAAAAATAATACTATGAAATATGATTACACTATAGCTATTAGTGGTAATCCTAATGTTGGAAAGTCTACTGTTTTCAATGGACTAACAGGTCTTCATCAACATACTGGAAACTGGCCACGGTAAAACTGTTGCTAATGCTACTGGTTTATGTGAATACAATAAAAATACATTCCTTTTAGTAGACATTCCTGGTACATACTCTTTAATGTCAAATTCTGAAGAAGAAGAAATTGCTAGAGATTATATTTGCTTTGGTAATCCAGATGCAACTGTTATAATTTTAGATGCTACAAATTTAGAAAGAAACCTTAATTTGGTATATCAAACTATGGAGATAACTAATAATATTATAGTTTGTGTAAACCTATTAGATGAAGCAAAGAAAAAAGGAATCAGTATAAATTTTGACCTATTAGAGAACTTACTAGGAGTGCCTGTAGTGGGTGTAACAGCAAAAAAAGTTAAAACGTTAGATAAATTAATGAAAAAGATTTATGAAGTTTGTACAAGAAAAATTGTACCTAACCCTAAACGTTTAATTTATTCTTCGAATATTGAAAGTTATATTGCTAATATAGAAGATGATGTTAACTCTTTACTTTCTAATGATAGGAAATTTTTAAGTAGATGGATAGTATTAAAACTACTAGATAGAAATGATAAAATAATATCTTCTATAGAAAAAAATTTAAATATTAATTTAACTAAAAATTCTTTATTAGATACTAAACTTTACAATATATATTCTTTAATAGATAAAGATACTTTCAAAGATGAAATTGTATCAACAATTGTATTTAAATGTGAAATTCTTGCTAATGATGTATGTACTTTTAAAAATGAAAATTATAACCAAAGGGACAGAAAAATAGATAAGATACTTACATCAAAGAAATTTGGCATTCCTATTATGCTAGTTTTTCTGGGTTTTATCTTCTGGTTAACAATTGTTGGTGCTAATTATCCCTCACAGTTATTGTCTAATTTTTTTGAATTTTTGCAAGAAAAAATTGTATGGATTTTAACTATTATTAATACTCCAGATTGGCTAAATAGTATTTTAATTGATGGAGTATATACAACTCTTACATCTGTAATAGCTGTTATGTTACCACCAATGGCCATCTTCTTCCCTCTTTTTACTATTTTAGAGGATTTAGGTTATTTACCTCGAATCGCTTTTAATTTAGATAGTTGCTTTAAAAAAGCGTGTAGTTCACGGTAAACAAGCACTAACTATGTGCATGGGATTTGGTTGTAATGCTGCTGGTGTAATTGGTGCAAGAATAATTAGTTCCCCTCGAGAAAAGCTTATTGCTATATTAACAAATTCTTTTGTACCTTGCAATGGTAGATTTCCATTTTTAATTACAATTGCTACAATATTTATAGGAAGTATGTTTTCTGGTTTTACATCTTCTATAATTTCTACACTGGTAGTTTTAGCAATAGTTTTACTTGGTATATTTATGACTTTGCTAATATCTAAACTTCTTTCTAAAACAATTTTAAAAGGATTACCTTCTTCTTTTGTTTTAGAATTACCACCTTATAGAAAACCTCAATTTGGAAAAGTTTTTATTAGAAGTGTACTTGATAGAACAATTTTTGTTTTAGGTAGAGCTATAAGTGTTGCTGCTCCTACTGGATTAATTATTTGGTTATTTTCTAATATTTATATTGGTGATTTAAGCATTCTAACTTATGTAGCAAACTTTTTGGATCCTTTTGCTAATCTTTTAGGCTTGGATGGATATATATTAACAGCATTTATTTTAGGTTTACCTGCTAATGAAATTGTTTTACCTATAATTCTAATGAGTTATATGCAAAAAGGTGTACTTGTAGATTTAGAAGATACATTTAGTATAGGTCAAATACTAATTCAAAATGGATGGTCTATGCTAACAGCAATAAATGTAATGATATTTACATTATTACACTTTCCTTGTGCAACAACTCTTATGACAATAAAGAAAGAAACTGGAAGCTATAAATGGAGCATTTTAGCCTTCGTACTCCCTACTTTATGTGGAATAATTTTGTGCATGTTAACAACATTTATATGGAATACCTTTCAATTAGTTATTTAGTTAGTTTTTATAAATTTGCAATTCAACATAAAATAGAGTATAATAAATATTGATGACTCTTCATCAATTCAACGCCATTATTTATTAGGAGGAATTTTAATGCTAAACTATTTAAAAAGATTTATACCTTGCAATGATGATCCTATTAACAAATTATTGTTTGATATCTGCTCACAGTTAGAAATCAAACGGTATGTAAGATATGAGCCTGTAACTGATCATTTTTATATACCACTAGACATTCTGACTGGAGTTTTAGGAATACAGATTAGCAGAATGTACGGTTTCGAGCACAATGTCGAAAATACTCCTCTACATTGGTTAATTAACCTAAAAAACTTTGAATTTTGGTTAAGTGACTAAATAAATAATTTTAATCCAGATGTTGGCGTTGCATCTGGATTTTTTTATAAATGTTATAAACATATAAAATGTCTAAAAAAGCCCGCTATTGCTCTATATAATGGTAGAACCGAATTATTCCTGCATCATTTCCTAATTCAGCAATTTTTATATCTGTTATTTTATCTTTATTATATCTATAATTTCTTAATTTAAATTTTTCTAAAAGTTCAGTATAAAATACGTCTTTAAAATATGCAAATCCACCACCTAATGATATAGCCTCTGGTTCAAAAATATCTATTATATTTGACAAACCTACAATTAAATTATCTATGTATTCTTGTATAATATTTTGTATCTCTGGATTATGAATATTCTTTTTTATAATGTCCAATAAATCTGAAGATTTTGTATTAGGTTTCAAATTTAAGCTATTAATCACTTTTAATTTAAATCTTTTTATAGAGCAAAATGTCTCAAAGCATCCTTTTTTGCCACAATTGCATTGTGGACCATTTTTGTCTATTATTATATGCCCTAATTCAAATCCATTATTATTTTTTGATTTCAATAACTTATTATTTAAAAACACTGCTCCGCCTATTCCTGTACCTAAACATAAAAATGCACAATCTTCATAATTTTTCAAACTTCCAAATTGTTTCTCTGCCATTGCAGCACATTTTGCATCATTATTAACATTTACAGGGATATTATATTTTTCTTTTATTATTTTTGCCAAATCAAAATTTTTAATTCCTAAATTAATAGATTCAATCAGTACCTTATTTTCTATTGTTCCAGGCATGGCTAAGCCTATAAGTTCAACATCAGATGATTGTATTATATGTTCTAATTCATTTATAATATATTGTGTAATGTACTTTTTTAAATCTTGATCTTTTTCTGGTTCTAAATCTATTTCTTTTTTGTTAATTATTTTACCATTAATATCTACTTGCCCTATTCCAATATGACTTCCTCCAATATCAATTCCTATTTTCATGTTAATCTCCCCTTTTTAATTAAAGAGACAAGGTATTACTCCTCGTCTCTTATATTTTAAACTCCCATTGCGTCTATGAACCAGTTTCCCATATATAATTGGATACATGGAACTAAAACTACAACTACTAAGAATATTAATAATACACCAACTACTGAATATACTAATTCTGGTAGTACTTTCATAATCTTTTGTAATGTGTTGTTTATATCTATATCCATATATTCTAATAATTTTTCCATCATTTCTGATAAGTCTGTTTGCATACCTATTTTTAACATTTCGGTTTCCATTGGTGAAGATAATCCTGACTTTTCAAAAGGTTCTATCCATGATCCACCAATATAAATATTATTAATAGAAGTTTCAATTATAGATAACATTACGTGATTTTTTACAACTGATTTACTTACTTCTAAAGCATCTTGAATTCTCATTCCATTTTGTAAATTTAATAACATTGCTCTCATTACTCTTGAAAAATCTATTGAATAAATTAATTTTCCAAAAATAGGTGCTTTATATTTAAAGTAGTGAAAACTATATCTTCCTTTTGGAGAGTTAACATAAGCAACTATTATTAACACTATAGATGCTATAACTCCTACAGGAATATACCAGTAAAGTAATAGATTGTCCATAAAGTCCATAAACCATAATGTAATTTCTGGTAAAGTTTCACTTGTTCCAATTTGATTAAATACATCTTGAATTGCCGGTAAAACGAATAATGTTCCAACTACTAATAATACTAATATACCAACAAATTGAATTATATTTGGAATTAATATTCCTCTTATTTTTTTATTTCTTTCTGTAGTATCTTCTAAATATTTAACAGCTTGCTCAAGTGATTTAGCCAAAGAACCTGAAAGTTCCCCTACTTTTACCATGTTAATATATATATATGGAAATACATTTGAATAATATTCCATTGTAGTATACATATATTCACCAGCTTCAACACCAGCAAGTATATCTTCTAATATACCTCTAAAAGATAAGTTTTCTGTACTTTTAATTATTGTACTTAAAGCATGAATATTATTAAAATTTGCCTTTTTTAATAAGTAGAAGTTTTGAGTAAAAATAATTATATCTCTAGTTGTAATTCTTTCTTCTGCTGAAATTGCCAAATTGACTCTTTCTTTTAGAGTTCTTTTTGTTGTATCTCTTCCCTGTAATATATTAGCTGAATTCGCTGTTCTCATAATATCATCTATATCAACAATATTCTTTTTATTAGCTTTAGTTTGTCTACCTCTATATCCTACTTGTACAACTTCTATTGGTAATAAATCATTATTCTTTAAACGTTTAACTAAAGTATTTTTGCTTGCATCCTCTACTCTGTTTCTAACAATTTGTCCTTGTTTAGTAACCGCTTTATAGATGTATTCAGGCATTTTTCTCCTCCTCTCTGCATTCTACATTAAATTATTTTTCTTTCTTGATTTTTAATTGCATTATAATTCTGTTTAACATTTCTATATTTTTTTCTTCGATTTGTGATTTAGCTTGCTCTAATGTAATTCTATCTTCTGTAAATAGTTCTGCAATTGAATTAACTAAACTAATACTTCCTTTTTCAGAACTACTTTGAATTGCATCCTCTATTTCAGATACACTTATTTTTTCTTTTCTTATTATACCAGCAACTATGTTATCAACTACCATTACTTCTGGAACTAATACTAAGTTTCCATCTCTTCCTTTTAGTAATCTTTGTGAAATAACAAGTTTTAATAATGATGATAATAAGTATTTTATTGTTTGCTGATCTCTAACTTCATAGAAGTTTATCATTCTATCTATTGTTTCAGCACATGATTTTGTATGAAGAGTACCAATAACTAAGTGTCCAGATTCAGCTGTTTCTATAGCTGCTTCCATAGTCTCTTTATCTCTTATCTCTCCTATTACTAATATGTCACAATCCTCTCTTAAAGAGTTCTTTACACCACTACTAAAATCTAAACAATCTCTTCCTACCCCAACTTCTTTTTGAACTATAATAGATTTCTTACATTTGTGCTTATACTCAACCGGATTTTCCAATGTCAAAATCTTTTTATTTTGGTTTTCATTTATTTGATTAATTAAAGCATTTAATGTAGTAGTTTTACCAGAGTTAGTTTTTCCTGTAACAAGTATTAATCCTTGTGGTTGATTCATCATTCTTCTTACAATATCAGGAACTCCTAAATCTTCATATCTAGGTAATTCATTTTTTATAAGTCTTAGAACTACTACTGGCAAGTCATTTGATAAAGATATATTAACCCTTAAACGTATATCTGCAAATTCAAATGAAGCATCTAATCTTTTATTTTTCTTGAAAACTTCATCTTTATCCACATTTCCTCTTACAAAATAATCATAAACATCCATCATATCGTCTTCTAAGATAACATCAAAATTCTCTAATTCAATCAAATCTCTTTTTATCCTTAAAATTGGTTTTATTCCTGCAATTAAATGCACATCTGATGCATCTCTTTCAATCGCTGTATTAAGAATCTTATCTATATTAATCATTTTTTCCTCCATTCTAATAAATTATTAATTTATTATTTATTTCTTCCAAAGTTGTTATTCCTTGAATTACTTTTTGAATGCCATCTACTATTAAAGGTCTATAACCATTTTGTAATGCTTTTTTTCTTAATTCATAACTTGAAGCATTTTCACTTATCATTTCTTTTAATTCATCATCTATTATTAGAACTTCAAATATTCCTATTCTATCAAAATACCCACTATTATTACATTTCTTACAGCCAACTGGTTCGTAAGTTTTTACCCCATCTAAGTTGAAATCTTGTCCATATTTTTCACCAATTTTTCTTATAATACTTTTTTCTTCTTCTGTAAATTCACGCTCTCTTGCACAATTTGGGCAAATTCTTCTAACTAATCTTTGTGAAACAGATGTTGCCAATATACTTGATATATCGTAATTTGAAATACCCATTTTTCTTAATCTTGTTATAACTTCTATACTATCTATAGTATGAATTGTTGATAAAACATAGTGACCAGTTTGTCCAGATTGCATAGCTATTTCTGCTGTTTCGTTATCTCTAATTTCTCCCACAAGGATTATATCTGGATCTTGTCTTAAAACAGTTCTAAGTGAATTTGAAAATGTTGCTTTCTGATCTACTTCTATTTGGTTTAATCCATCTATTCTAATTTCTACTGGATCTTCAATAGTTGTAATATTTATTCCTGGTTTATTTAAATAATCAATTATACTATATAAAGTAGTAGTTTTTCCTTCTCCAGTTGGTGCAGCAATAACTGTTATAGAATTTTTTTTGTTAAAACATTTTCTTACCAATTCTTCATCTTTTGGAAAACCTAAATCAAATATTTGCTTAACATCCGCATTTTTCTTTAAAAGTCTTAAAACAAATTTCTCTCCATTAACATTTTTCTGTGAAGAAACACGAATATTATAATCTGGATATA
Organism: uncultured Clostridia bacterium; assembly: GCA_944390395.1. Classification (GTDB taxonomy): domain Bacteria; phylum Bacillota; class Clostridia; order TANB77; family CAG-508; genus CAG-273. Next base: position 7,968 of record CALXPY010000038.1, read on the forward strand.
ACAATATTCTACCATCTTGTGATTCTTGTCTTTCTTGATGCATATTAGATATAGCTTTCAATCTTCCAATTATTTGAGATTGTTTTTCTTTATCTATTTCAACTGCAGTAATTAATATACCATCTATTCTATATCTAACTCTTATTTTATTTTCTAATGGTTCAATATGAATATCACTTGCTCTTTTTTCCATACCAGTTTTTATTATGCTATCAACTAATCCTGAAACATCTGCATTTATATTAATATTTTCAGATGCTACGCCCTCTAAAGAATTTAATATATTATCAATATTACTTTCAAATGTTATATATTTCTCCATAACAAGACCTTTATTTAATAATAAAAGTCGTACAACCTCAACTGCTCGTTTATTAGAAGTATCAGCAAAGCATACTTTTATCTTTCCAGCAGTTTCTTCAAAAGGAATTGCTTTATTTCTTCTTGCTAAGTCAAGAGATATATAATCTAAAACATTTACTTTTATATCGTTTTCTTGTAAATAAATTGATTTTTCATTAAGAATATCTCCTATTGCCTCAATCAATAAATGTGAGTCACATAAGTTTAATATATTAAGTATATCCCCTATTTTCTTTCTAGGATATTTTTTTTGATAATCCAAAGCTTTTTCTATATCTTGCTCTGTCACTAAACCTCTTTTTACTAATTCAATTCCAATTGGTTGTGTACTCATAAAATTTATCCTCCTCTATTTAGGTTTATATTAATAATATTTCAAAGTATAATCGACCTGTCTTCTAACTGTGTTTTTATTACCTAAAATCATATCAACTCTTATAATATTTTTATCGGTATTTTCAACTTTTTCAGTAGTCATGGAAAATACTGAAGCAGCAATATTTTCTGCTATAACTGTATCATTTCTATACATTATTCCATTATCTTTATCATATCTATAAATTGTTCCATCTGCAAATTCTATTTGTGCACCTGATACAGTTGCATCTTTATTAGCCTTTACATCACCTATAAAAAACATATTAAATTTATTAAATTCTTGAGCATGTTTCTCTCTATCTTTTACCCAATCTATATTTTTATAGAAGTAGCTACTTACAACAGCCATTACTCCAATTACTATCATGGCAACTGCTATATAAGCAACTAAAGAGATTAATGTTATTCCTTCTTGTTTTTTCATAGCATCTACCTTCCTACTAAAGTTATGCTTCTTTTATTTTTAGTCTATTTATTACTATTCTTTCACTGTGATCTCTAAAAGTATATTCTATTGAAAACTGCACTTTTTTTGCATTAGCATTTCCAGAGTCACTTACTTCTATTACTAAATTCATACTGTCTGGAATTCCAAACTTTTGTTTATAACTCTGCTCCATTCCATTATCTACTTCTGCAAAACTAATTCTATCTACGTCCTCTATAACTTTTATTAAGTAATACATAGCATCTGCGTTTAACATTGTCTGTGCTTTAATATTGTATACATTTATAAAAAGTGCACTTATTACCCCAACAAAAATTCCAAATGCAATTAATGCAACAGCAAGATCTGCCATTGTAAATCCATTTTCATTTTTCGTTTTTTTATGCAGGTTAGTATATATGTTCATTCATATCATCCTTTCTAGAAGTGCACAAACTTAAAAGCTCCAAAAAGCACACATATTAGTTACAATTAAACATAGTATATTAGCTGTACACATATAAAAAGCAATAGGAAGTTGTAATTCTTTTTTGTTATCTTCTTTTACTACATTCTTTTTAAATTTTATTTTTCTTAATATCAAATAGAATACTATAGCTAATAATGTAAAACATACTGTCATAAAGAAAACCCATTCATAAGTAAATAAAATCATATACATAGATAGCATTAGTACTTCTACGGGATAAGAGGCTTTAGCTTTTTTCTTTAGTACATTGATATCTACTAGCACTAACATACATAGTAAAAACAGATATATAACATATCTATACATATTAGGATCTTTTTCTACTACATATAGATAAATTATATATAATGTTTGAATTATAATCCCTACTAATAATACATTCTTTTTTACTTCATATCTTTCTTTATCAATTCCTGCTATTATAAATAGGATAGAAATATATAACAATCCAAAAACTAAGTATAGAATTTTACTTAGGCTAATAGTATATATATTTAAATTTATAGACAATGCAAACAATGTAAAAACTATTCCTGTTATAACTTCTAATAGCAAATATCTAATTCTAATTTTTGTTTTACAATATCTACATTTTCCTCCTAAAAAAATATAGCTAAAGATCGGAATCATATCCCAAAAAGCAAGCTTATGATTACAATTTGGGCAATAAGAACGTTTATGCGTTATATCTTGTCCCAATGGTATTCTATATGTTGCTAAAGTAAAAAAGCTTCCAAATAAAGTTCCGATTATAAATATTAGTATATATAATAGAATATTCATTTTTTTCCCTTTTCTTTATATAAATTTAGGCATATACAATTAACTTATATATGCCCTATCAATGAAATAACTTATTATTATGCTCCTGCTTCTTCTGCAGTTATTCTACCATTTGCATAAGTTACATCAAATGTTTTTCCATTATGTGTAGCTTTTACATTAGTAAATATTACTGTATTATCATCTTTTATTTTTATAGTTCCAGATGATATAGCAACACCAGTTGTTCCTAATCCTTTTGTTATGTCAGAAGTAACATCTTTACCAGTTGTTGCTTCATCTGTTTCAAATTCGATTTTTCCAGCTAATTCATTGATTTGAACAGCAACAAGTGCTTGTTGGATGTTTTCAGCTACTATAGCTCCATCATTAGCTGTTGTTGCTTCTTGAGCACTTTGGATAACACCATCATCTGATAAAACAAATGCGATTGTTACACCTGCTAAGATTAATAGTACAACTATTGTTACAGCTAAAGCAACTAATGTAATACCTTTTTGACTTTTAAACATAATACGACTCCTTTCTTTTTAGATTTTTTGTGTATATCTATATATATATAAATATAACCTTAAATTATTTTAACCCTGTTTCATTGAAGAAACTTCCTGTTGAATTAGAGTCAACATTAGAATTATTTTCATTCACATTGTTTTGTGAATTATTATCTATATTTGTATTATTAACATTATTTTCATCTTCCTCTATTGTAGAAAATGGATCTTTCTTTCCTGGTGTATATACATTACTTTGTTGATATAAATATAAATCAGAATCAGTTATCTCATACGAAATTTCTGTCTTATTATATTCTGTAATGTTTTCATCAATTTCTTCTGTCACATTTTCTGGAGTGTTATAAGCAATTTTATTTGGAACTACTTTGTTGCTTGGTATATATTCATAAAACAAAATTGCTAAAATTAGTATTATTGCAATGCAAAGTAATAAAATAATGCTAATTTCTTTTATTATTGATTTAAACATAAACAATACTCCTTAATTTATAATTATTGTTTTTATTTCTTTACTTATCTATTCTGCTGTATTATTTTCTACCGCATTATTGGTTGTAGTAGAAGAATCTAATGTGCTATCTGTTTCATTTCTTGTTGCACTTCCATTTTGTACGCTTGAACCTGTATTAGTATCTGTATCCGTATTAGTGTTTGTTTCGTTTCCTGTTGTAGTACTTGGGTTAGAAATATTTTCAGTTTTAACTCTTACATTTCTAGTAACAAATGTAGCTTGTAAATCTACTTCGCTTGCACCTGGTACTAATTTAAAATCTTCTATTCTAAATCCAAGTTCACTATCATTTTCAATTGCAGAAACGAAATTAGTAATTGCAATATAGCTTCCTGTTACTGTAAAATTAATATTTTTAAGTTCTGAATCTGCAGTGTCTCCAGTAAGAACGTCCATTCTTATATTAACACCTTCTGCTGCAGCATGTCTTCCTATTTTTGTCCACAAATATTCAATTTTATAAGTTTCTTCTTGATTTGCTTTTTCTAATTCACTTTCTGTACTAACACTAGCTAAATCCAAATATTTATTTTTTTCTTGCAACAAACTTTCCATACTTTGATTTAGAGTTTCTGTCTTAGATAAATAGTCTACTTTCATAAGTGCTTCTGTTTCTGTTATCTGTTGTGTTAAATAATCATTTTCATCTTTAATTTGTGTAACACTTAAAATTTCAAAATCTCCAATACTGATTCCTCTAAATATTGCAAAATATGCCAAAATACATAATAAAATTATTATTGTTCCTATTAAAATCTTTTTCATGGCATGTCCCCTTCTATTACAACTTTAACATAATCCCCTGTTTTTTCTCCAGTTGAAGATACTATAGTGTTTGGTAGTAATATTCCTTGTTCTCTTAATGTTACTTTAAAAATTCCTAACTGGTCATATCTTTTAGATTGAGCATTTATTACTATATGTTTTCCTGTAGTATTTTCTATTGATGTAATTTGTACGTCTTGAGGCATTGCAAACATTATTTTTGTTAACAATGTTGGAATATTGTTCTTATTCTTATTGTTTTCCATTATCTGTTCGCTTATATTCTCTAAGTTTTCAGATAGTTGTATATATTTATTTGTTTTTGTTTTTACTGCATTTATATCATTATCTACCATTTGTAATTGTAAATTTGTATCAGTTTTTACATTTGCAACTTCTTGTTCTTTTTTTCCAATTTCGTTTTTTAAGAATATTGAAAATGCAGAATATATTATAATTAATGTCAATATTCCAGTTGCTGT
>CALXPY010000039.1 GCA_944390395.1 uncultured Clostridia bacterium
AAGATTTAAATTACATTATAAGAACAAATTTTAAAAGTCAAAAAGATATGGATGATTATGAGAGATAATTAAAAATAAAAACTATGCAGGTAGCCTAAAAACTACCTGTAATTTGGTATAATAATCATCCCTACAAATTATAATTGTTATTCTAGATTAAAATATATGTGTTAGAGATATCAAAAGATATCTCTTTTTTGGTGCATAATAAATTAAAAAGTTTCTCGTATAGTATATCTTAATAGTAAAGGAATAATTGAAAAAAACTTTCATAATATTAAATAAAATAGAAAAGGAAGGCGAGAAATTATGAGTTTAAAAAATAAAAAAAAGATATTAATTTTCTCAGCAATATTTTTAACTCTAATATTTACTTTTTCAGTAGTACAAATAAATAAAAATGAAAAAGAAAATATTTCTCAAGTAAATGCAAAAATAGCTGCAAATACAAGCAAAATAGAGTGGGGAATAAAAAGAGGAAAGAACCATGAACAACCAGATTTAGGTACAGTAAATAAACAAATTATGGATAAATTGGGAGGAATATGTTTAGGGAATAAAGAAAAACCATTTGTATATTTAACATTTGATATGGGGTATGAAGGTGGATATACAGAAAAAATATTGGATGTTTTAAAACAAAACAATGTAAAGGCTACTTTTTTTATTACAGGACATTATCTAAATACTGCATCAGATTTGGTTAAAAGAATGATAGACGAAGGACATATAGTTGGAAATCATACTGTAAACCATAAATGTATGCCAGAACTTACAGAAGAACAGATAAAAGAAGAAGTGATGAATTTACACACAGCAGTATATGAAAAGTTTGGATATGAAATGAAATATATTAGACCTCCTAAAGGCGAATATAGCGAAGCTTCAATAGAATATACAAATAAGTTAGGATATAAAACTGTTATGTGGTCATTTGCTTATGATGATTGGGATAATAATAAACAAGGAAGAGAAGAATATGGAAAAGCTAAAATAATGGACAATATACATAATGGAGCTGTTTTATTACTTCATGGAACTTCTAAAGATAATGCAAATATATTGGATTATTGCATAAAAGAAATAAAAAATAGTGGATATGAATTTAAATCATTGGATGAATTTGAAATATAATTTCAATATTGGGAGGTATAGATGAGAAATAGAAAAAGGTATAAAAAAGGAAATAAATTTAATAAACTTTTAGAAATGCCTAAAGAAATTTATTCTAATGAACCTAAAATTACTGTAACAGGATTTCATGAATTGCTAATAGAAAATTATAAATCTGTTTTAGAATATGAGGAATTTTATGTAAGAATAAATACATATATAGGAATAATAAACATTAATGGATTTAATCTAGTACTAAATGAAATGTCAGAAGATGATTTGTTAATTACAGGTAAAATTGATGGAATAGATTTTGAAACTATTGTAGATGAAGAGGAGGAATAAACTTTGTATTTAAAAGTTCTTTTAAATTACATATTAGGGTATTTGAACATAGAAATAGAAGGGTATTATATAGAAAAATTTATTAATTTATGTAATAATAAAAAAATTGCTTTATGGAACTTAAAAAGGGAAAAAACAACAATATTAAATGCAAACATAGGAATAACTGATTTTAAAGAAATAAGAAAAATTTTGAAAAAAACAAAATGCAGAGTAAAAATAAAAAATAAAAAAGGTCTACCATTTATATTTAATAAATATAAAAAAAGAAAAATATTTTTATTACTATTAGCAATTTGTATAGCAACTATAATAGCACTTTCTAATTTTATATGGAATATAGAAATCACTGGTACTAACAAAATAAATAAAGATGAAATAATGCAAATCTTAGAAGAAACTAATTTTAAAGTGGGAACATTAAAATCTAAAGCAGATACAAAAGAAGCAATTAACAAAATACGACTAGAAAGAGATGATGTAGCATGGGTAGGAATAGATATAAAAGGAACTAATGCAGTTGTGGAAATTGTGGAAGCAGATGAAAAACCAGAGATTATAAATGAAGAAGAGTATTGTAATTTGGTAGCAAGTAAAGATGGCATAATTTCAAAAGTAAATGCTGCAAATGGTACACCTTTAGTAAAAGAAGGAGATGTTGTAAAAAAAGGCGACATATTGGTTGCAGGATGGCTAGAAGGAAAATACACAGGAACAAGATATGTACATGCAACAGGATCTGTAGAAGCAAGAGTATGGTATAGTCAAAAAGAAAAAGTTCCATTAAAACAAATTGAAAAAGAATATACTGGAAAAACTGAAACAAAATATTCATTAAATATAAATAATTTTAAAATAAATTTATATAAAAGGCTTTCAAATTTTGAAAAATATGATACAATAGAAGAGTATAAAAAGCTACAACTATTTTCGGATTTTTATTTACCTTTTGGATTAACCAAAATTACTAACAAAGAATACAATGAAAAAGAAATTATATTACAAAAAGAAGATGCAAAAAATCAAGCAGTGAATTTGGCAGAAGAAAAAATAAATGAGCAAATAAAAGATAAAAGCAAAATTTTAAACAAACAAATAAAAGTAAATAATACCGATGAATATATAGAAGTAGAAGTTGTATACGAAGTGCTAGAAACGATAGAGACAAAAGAAAAAATAGTATTTTGAAAGGATGAATAATATGGAAGAAAGAAGTTTGAGAGTATACGGGGAAAAGACATTTTTTTCTAAAATAACAAATACTATAACAAAATTATTAATACCTACAAAAGTTGGAATTAATGGAGTATTAATTTCCATAAAAAGAAATAATGTTTTAAAAACTTATGAATCTTATGAGAATATTGACAGTATAAGTAATGAAGAAAAAAAGGAAAACATAAGAAAAAAATTTGATGATGCCTATGCATTATATTTAGAATCAATAGATAAATATATAATGGATTCTATCTATAAAAAAGTAAGAAATGGAAGTGCTACTGAATTTGAGGAAAATGCACTATCTAGATATTATTCAATTGTACATATTAAAGAAAAAGAATATTTAGAATATAAATACAGAAAGCAAATGTATTTACTAGGATTAGATTATGAGACAGTGGTATCAAGTAAGAAGCCTCAACTAGTAGAAAAATATAAGACTTTATATTTTACAGAAATGGAAAGTTTATATAAAGGGTTGCTAAAACATTTTTCAATAAAATTAGCAGATAATTTGACACAAGCTAATAAAGAAGAAATATATAATAAAATTTTTGAAGCTTTAGAAGAATATATAGAAAATATACTTCCTTTAAAATTTGAAAAAGAAAAGGATGAAAAATACAAAGAAATTATAGATGAATATGAAAATTATGAAAGATTTTCAGTAGGAAAATTAGATCAAAATGATAATATAGAAAAAAACATGTTACTTTTAGGATTAAGCAGGAAATTGTTTACACATAGTTTACCATTAATAGTTGCAGAACAATGTTATGAAAAATTACTAAGAGATTTAAGAAGTTTAATTGTAGACACAAAGATAATTAAAAAACAAGAAAAAGCATATTCTTTATTAATAAAATTAATAGAAGAATATAATATTAAACTTTTATCTACTAAGATTTATTGGGACAAGCCAGAAATGAGAGATGAATACAAAATATTCTGGGACAAATATAAAAACATAGAAAATTTGAAGAATATAAATAATGAAGAATATATAAAGCAAAAACAAATCTTGTTTATTAAAGATGAGTTGAAGAAAGTATTACAAAATGAAAATAAATATTATAAAATAATACAATTCTATAAAGCAAAATTAGTTGAATTAGGGGTAATGAAAAATTTAAAAAATTCTTATGCTATAATAACTGGCACATTTAAGAAAAAAACTACAAATAATACAAAAATCTTACAAAGTTCTGTAGCCGAAAATTAGAATTTGGCAGAAAAACATAATAGGCTTTCCACTAACTAAAATGTGTGTGCTAGAAAGGGATGATTTAGTTATGGTAGAAAATGCAGAAATAATATTTGATGGAGTAGAAGAAAATGAAGATTATATATTATTAATAAAAAGAGTTATAAATAAATGCTTTGAAGAGGAAAATATAAATTCAAAAAAAATCTATATAAGTATAACTCTAACAACTTCAGAGAATATAAGAATGATGAATAAGAAGTATAGAGATATCGACAGATCGACAGATGTACTATCATTTCCAATGTTTACTAGAGAAGAAATAAAAAATAATAGAAAAAAAATATTAGAAGAAGTAGAAGAACAAAATGAACAAGATGTTTTGGGAGACATTGTAATTTCGATTCCTCAAGTATATGAACAGGCACAAGATTTTGGACACAGTTTTGAAAGAGAATTATCATATATGATAGTTCATGGCTTCTACCACTTAATGGGATATGATCATATAGAAGAAGAAGATAAAAAAGAAATGCGTGAGAAAGAAGAAAATATACTTTCAAAATTAAATATAAATAGATAAAAGCATCTAAAGGAAGGAATGTTAAAGTAAATATGAAGCAAAAAGATAGCAAACAAACACAGGATAAAAGGTTAAAAAATAATAGTTTTATAGATGCCTGGAAGAACGCTATTGATGGTATTATTTATGCAACAACAACTCAAAGTAATATAAAAAAGCAATTAGTAATTGCAGTTATAGTAGTAATTATAAGTTTATTTTTTAACTTAAATAGAGCGGAATTCTTATGCTTTATGTTCACAATAGTATTAATTATATTTGCAGAGATGGTAAATACAGCAATAGAAACTGTTGTTGACTTATATACAGATCTTTATCACCCTAAAGCAAAAATAGCAAAAGATGTTGCGGCCGGAGGAGTAGTTATAACAACAATAAATGCTATTATAGTTGCATATTTTTTGTTCTTTGATAAAGTAAGTGAAATGGGTATAACATTTATAAAAAATGTAGCAAATTCACCGACGCACTTAGCTTTTTCAGTGGTGGTAATAGCTGTTATTTCAGTACTAGTATTAATTGCTTTTGCTAAAACTAATAAGCATAAAGGACTAAACGAAAAATTTATCCCAAGTGGACATACGACATTAGGATTTGCAGCAAATACTATTATATGGATTTCTACAGATAATCCTGTTATATTAATTTTATCTTTAACTATGGCAATTTTATTGGCAAGTAGTAGAATACAAGCTAAAGAACATAAACTTTCAGAAGTGGTTTTTAGTGCTTGTTTTGGTACTATACTTGTATTAGGATTGTATGCTATTTCATCTGGAGTGTTGAGATTATTTTAAAATATAATTTTTACATCAGAAAGGAATGGGAGTTTTTATGGAAAAAAAAAGTCAAGGTTTAACTGGAACAAAAATTTTAGTTATAATATTAATAGTATTAATATTAGTAGCAGGAGTTTTATTAGCGTTAAAATTTATGAAAGATAATAGTGGAACTAGTCAAGTCTCAAATAACAATGAAATTCTAAAAGAAGATGAAGAAGAAAAAGTACCTATATCTTTTGCTGGTACAGATAGACCAATAGCAGTAATGTTAGATAATAATATAAATGCTATGCCTCAAGCTGGACTATTAGAAGCAGATCTAGTATATGAAATAATAGTAGAAGGCGGAGAAACAAGGTTAATGGCAGTTATTAAAGGAAAAGAAATAGATAAAATTGGACCAATAAGAAGTGCAAGACATTATTTCTTAGATTATGCATTAGAAAATGATGCATTATATGTTCATTTTGGACAAAGTCCTTATGCAAAAGAGGATATAGAAACATTAAATGTAAATTCAATAAACGGAATATATGAAAGCGAAAGTTCATCATCATTTTGGAGAGTAGATGATAGATATGCTCCACATAATGCTGTAACTAATACAAGAAACATATTAAATTTTGCTAAAAGAGATGGATATAGAACTACATCTAATGCAACAAGTGTGTTAAATTATGTAGTAGATGAAGTAAATTTAGAAAATGGAGAAGCTGCAAAAGAAGTAGCTATTCCATATTCAGCATATAATACTGTAAGATATGAATATGATGAAGATACAAAAACATACATTAGATACTCAAGAGACGAAAAGCAAGTAGATTGGGATACAGAAAAAGACATACAAGTAAAAAATATAATAATAACATTTGCAGAAAATACAACAATAGAAGATGGCTCAGGAAAAGGAAGACAGAATTTAGATAATTTAGGAGAATTAGACGGATACTATATAACAAATGGAAAAGCAGAAAAAATAGTATGCGAGAAAAAATCAAGAACAGACAAAACAGTATATAAAGACTTAGAAGGAAATGAAATAGATGTAAATGATGGCAAAACATTTATACAAATTTGCCCAATAGATGCAGAAGTAAGTTTTGAATAAATATGGAAAGGGAAAATAAGTATGAAAGCTAAAACCGTTGCAGTTGTAGAGAGAGAGAGAGAGAGAGAGCTATGTTTTAGAGAATAGAACAGGTTTAGTTGTTGTACCTAAAATCCAAATATATTATGTAAAATATAGAACGTTCCAAATTATATTGGAGCGTTCTTTTTGTGTGCTTTTTTCGAATTTTACTAGTGGATATATATGAAAATTTGCTTCTCTTATTAAAAATGATAAGGTAGAAATTAGAAACCACAATAGTGATAATATTTTTTTCGAAGCGAGCAAGAAAAAACATATTATCACATATTGTGGGAGTAAATATCTAATTAATAAAGAAGGAGAAAAATAATTTATGAGAAATATAAAAGAAAAAAGAGGAATAACGTTAATAGCGTTAGCCGTGACAATAGTAGTAATTTTGATTTTAGCAGGGGTTACAATAGATGTAGTATTTAGTGAAAATGGAATAATAAATAAAGCAAAAGAAGCAGCAAATAGCATGAATAATGCAGTAGCAAATGATCAAGCAGAGCTAAATGATTTGTTAGAAGAATTAAATGAAATAATGAATTCAGAATGGAATAATAATATAGAAATACCGAATCCAGAACCACCAGAGGAAGAAGGAACACCAATAGGAGATTTGGTAGATGATGGAACAATAAAAATAGGAGACTATGTAGCATATACACCAACAGGAGAAGTAAGTTATCCAGTAAATGGAACATATAGTGGAACAGGATCAGATCAAGTAATAAACAAAGAAAATTTAAATTGGAGAGTACTAGATGTAACAGATGAAGGAAAAGTACGTTTAATAAGTGCAACACCAACAGCGGCACAAGTAACTTTACAAGGAGCGAATGGATATAATAATGCAGTGTATTTATTGGATGAATTATGTAATACACTATATAAAGGAGAAAATGCAACAGCAAAAAGTTTAAAAATAGAAGATATACAAGATAAAATGAATTTAAGTGTGTGGGATTATAATAATGCAACTAACTATGGCTCTACAGCCAGTCCTTATAAAAAAGAATATCCTTTAATATTTGCACAAGAAAAAAATCAAATAGTAAATGGAAGTAAAGGAAATTTGGGCTTAAGTGAGCAGACAAGTATAGTAAAAGGTACAGCCACAGCAAATAGTATTACAGTACAGTGGACCAATTGGAGTAATTCAATGTCAGAATTTAATTATTTAAACTCTGTGTATTTTGAATTATATAATAAAATTAGCACAAACTCATTTTGGCTATCTTCTAGATGTCATAATGCTAGTAGTAGTGTTGGATTTTATATTAGATATATTGATCAAATTAATATATCATCAAAAAATTTATTTGGATCAGATGGATATGAAAGTTCTGGAACATATAATATACGACCTGTAGTTTCTCTCGAATCTAATGTAGAGATAGATACAAGTGTAGCTGGAAGGGATGGCACAAGTCCAGACAAGGCATGGGTTATAAAATAATAGAAACACACTTTGAATTTTTTCTAAATCCAAAGTGTGTTTTTTTAGATATTTTTATTAATAAAGTAGAATATAAGTTTTTTAAAAGAGTATGGCAGAAAGACAATAGTAGAAAGTACTTGTAATTTACATTAAAAGAAAGTATAATTAAATACAGATTTTAGATTAGGAGGTTTAATAATATGCAAGTAAGTAAAGAAGAAATATTGCATATTGCAAATTTGGCAAATTTAAATATAAAAGAAGAAGAAATAGAAAAATATAAAACAAATCTTGAAGAAATATTAAATTTTGCAAATATAGTTAACAATGCACCAATAGATGGTCTAAATGAAACAATAACTGCAAATGATAGTTATAATGTTTTTAGAAAAGATGAAGTAAAAAAGTTCGAAGATAGAGAAGCATTATTGCAAAATGCACCAGAAAAAGAAAGAAGAATGTTTAAAATACCAAAAGTAATGTAATTTAGGAGGAAAGATATTGATGGATTTAACAGAATTAACCGTACATGAACTTCAAGAAAAGTTAAAAAATAAAGAAATTAATGTTTCTGATATAACAAAAGCATATATTAGTAGAATAGATGAAAAAGAAAAAGATGTACAAGCTTTTGTTACAGTTTTAAAAGAGGAAGCATTAAAAAAATCAGAAGAAGTTCAAGCACAATTTGATAATAGAGAAAATAATGCACTAGCTGGTATTCCTATAGGAATTAAAGATAACATCAATACAAAGGGAATACGTACAACATGTAGCTCAAAAATGTTAGAAAATTTTATCTCACCATATAATGCAACTGTAATAGAAAAAATTAATGAGGAAAACATGATAACATTAGGAAAATTAAATATGGATGAGTTTGCAATGGGAGCATCTACAGAATATTCATATTTTAAAAAGACAAAAAATCCATGGAATTTGAGTAGAGTTCCAGGTGGATCTTCTGGTGGAAGTGCAGCAGCAGTAGCAGCAAATATGGTACCTTTTGCATTAGGATCAGACACAGGGGGATCTATTCGTCAACCAGCTGCATTTTGTGGAGTAGTTGGTTTAAAACCAACTTATGGTTTGGTTTCAAGATATGGATTAGTAGCTTTTGCATCTTCACTAGATCAAATAGGACCAATAACAAAAGATGTTAAAGATTGTGCTATTCTTTTAAATGTAATAGCAGGTCATGATGAAAAAGATACTACATCTGCAAATATAGAAAAAAAAGATTATACCAAAGCTCTAAAAAATGATGTAAAAGGTTTGAAAATAGGAGTTCCTAAGGAATTTTTAGGAGAAGGTATAAATGAAGAAGTAAAATCTAGAATATTAGAAGCAATAGAAGAATACAAAAAATTAGGAGCTATTGTTGAAGAATGTTCTTTAGATATAGCTAAATATGCATTAGCAAGTTATTATATTATAGCTTGTGCAGAAGCTAGTTCAAATTTAGGAAGATTTGATGGAATAAGGTATGGTTATAGATCTAAGAACTTTAATAATATTAAAGAATTGTACAAAAATTCTAGAAGTGAAGGTTTTGGAGAAGAAGTAAAAAGAAGAATTATATTAGGAACTTACGTACTTTCATCAGGATATTATGATGCATATTATAAAAAAGCACAACAAGTTCGTACATTAGTTAAACAAGAATTTGAAAAATGCTTTAATAAATATGATGTAATATTAACACCAACTTCACCAACTGTAGCATTTGAATTTGGAAGTAAATCAAATAATCCATTAGAAATGTATATGGCAGACATTTGTACAGTATCTGTAAATATTGCAGGAGTTCCAGCAATATCTATACCTTGTGGTGTGGATTCAAACGGAATGCCAGTAGGCTTGCAATTAATAGGAAATAATTTCGCAGAGGAAACAATATTAAATGCAGCATACACATTCGAACAACAATTTAAATTTAGAGAAAAATATAAACCAGAGTTTAAGATATAGGGAGGGAAGAAAGAATGTTAAATGATTATGAAGTAGTAATTGGTTTAGAAGTTCATGCAGAACTTTCTACAAAAACAAAAATATTTTGTTCATGTCCTACAACATTTGGAGCAGAACCAAATACACAAACATGCCCTGTATGTATGGCAATGCCAGGAGCTCTTCCTGTATTAAATGAAAAAGTTGTAGAATATGCAGTTAAAGCTGGTTTAGCTACAAACTGTTCAATTTCTAGAAATTGTAAAAACGATAGAAAAAATTATTTTTATCCTGATTTACCAAAAGCATACCAAATATCACAATTTGATAAACCACTTTGCGAAAACGGAGAAATAGAAATTGAATTAGAAAACGGAGAAAAGAAAAAGATTGGAATAACAAGAATACACATAGAAGAAGACGCAGGAAAATTAAATCATGATGAATTTGATGGAAATTGTTTAGTAGACTTAAATAGAGCAGGGGTTCCTTTAATAGAAATAGTTTCAGAGCCAGATTTAAGAAGTGCAAAAGAAGCAGAAAGCTATTTAAGAAAAATAAAATCAATTTTAGAATATATAGAAGTATCAGATTGCAAAATGCAAGAAGGCTCATTAAGAGCAGATGTAAATGTTTCTGTTAGAAAAAAAGGAGCAAAAGAATTTGGAACTCGTACAGAAATGAAAAATATGAACTCATTTAGATCAATTGTAAGAGCAATTGAATATGAGGCAGAAAGACAGGTTCAAGAAATAGAAAAAGGAAATAAAATATCTCAAGAAACTTTAAGATGGGATGACGTATCTGGAAGAACATTCTCTATGAGAGATAAAGAAGATGCACAAGATTATAGATATTTCCCTGAACCAGATTTAGTTGCAATTAGACTTTCAGAAGAATACATTCAAAATATTAAAGACAATTTACCGGAATTACCAGAAAGTAGAAAAGAAAGATATTTAAATGAATATAAATTATCAGAAAAAGATGCTAGACTATTAACTGCATCAAAATATTTATCAGACTTATTTGAAGGAGCTTTGGCTATATGTGGAAATGCAAAACTAGTGGCCAATTGGTTACTTTCAGATATTTCTAGAATATTAAATGAAAAGGAACTAGAGCCTGACCAAATACCTTTTGGTGAAAAAGAATTAGCAAAATTAATTATATTAATAGATAATGGAACTATTAGTTCAGCAATTGCTAAAAAAGTTGTTGAAGAATTATTTGAAAATCCAAAAGATCCAGAAGAAATAATAAAAGAAAAAGGATGGATACAAATTTCTGATGAAAGTGCAATTAAAGAAGTTGTTTTAAAAGTATTGGCAAATAATGAACAATCAATAATAGATTACAAAGCAGGTAAGGATAGAGCATTAGGATTTTTAGTAGGACAGGCAATGAAAGAAACAAAAGGAAAAGCAAATCCACAAATGTTAAATAAGATGTTCTTAGAAGAATTAAACAAGTAAGAACAAAGACTTTATGTACAATATGATACATAAAGTCTTTATTATATAATAGGGAATTTCTCCGAAATTCCTATTATATAAAAAGCTTCGCTTATTCCACCTCATCTTTTATTTTGCTAAAAGCAATACCACAAATAATAAATGTTACCATAAAGAATAAGCTAGATTTAAATAATGATAAACCTGTGTAGAATAAAGCTGGAGAAGCTATAAATGTTTCATAAATTAATAAAAGAATACTAGAAAATATTGTTATGTAAAAACAGAATTTTAATCCTTGTTTTAATATGTTTAAGATCTTTTTATCAAATCTATCAGCGCTAAAAAATACTTTATTCATAAAAAACCTCCTTTAAGAAAATGTATAGTTAAATATGTTTTATTACATTAATACTCAAAAAAATATCTATTACAATATTAACATAATCCGGAATAAAAAGTCAAAGGTAATTATAGCCAAAAAAAGAGAGATGCATGTTAACATCTCCTTAATAACTAATAAAAAACTGTGCACAATTTTTTACTTATATTATGCTGTTAAAGTATTTAGTTTTTTAGCTAATTTAGATTTTTTTCTAGCTGCAGTATTTTTTACAATAACTCCTTTTGTACAAGCTTGATCTATTTTTTTAGTAGCTTCTGAGAATAATTTAGTAGCTTCTTCCTTATTTCCTTCTGCTACAGCATTTTCAAACTTTTTAACAGCTGACTTATATCCTGATTTAATCATATTATTTCTTAATGTTTTCTTTTCGATTACGTCAACACGTTTTATAGCTGATTTGATATTTGGCATATTTAAGCACCTCCTTAATTTAGTATACAATTTTTAACAGAATATATTTTACCACGAAAAACAAGTTTTGACAAGTGTTTTTCAGGGTAATTTCATAAAATATTACGAAATTGTAATATTACCAATAACTTCCAATAGGAGATTATCATTAAGCAAGCAGTTGAACATGTTTGATTTTACTGTTTGCTTTTTATTCTTTAAATAATTCTTATGAAT
>CALXPY010000040.1 GCA_944390395.1 uncultured Clostridia bacterium
GCTGTTGGTTAGACTTTACTGGATAGGCATTCCACCTACTTTATATCAAGCATCTATCAGGACGCACTGTGTGTGTGTGTGTACAGCCCCAACGGTTTCAGCTTTTATGCTCATTTACATCCCCTCTTTTGTTTACTCTTTTCGTTTTTTATTTTATACCAATAGGCTAAATTTGTCAACTTATTTTAATCTTAAAAAAGGATAAAATATTTTCAAAAAAAAGAACTTAGAAGAAAATCCCCCTAAGTTCAAAAATATATTTCTTTATAATTATTGTTCATTTGATTGTGCAACTACTTCTTTTCCATCATAGTAACCACAGTTTGGACATACTCTATGTTGCATAATCATTTCATGACAATGTGGACATGAAACTAAATTTTTATTTTCTAATTTCCATGTTGATCTTTTTAAATGTGTTCTTGCTTTTGACCATCTTCTTTTTGGTTGTGCCATATATATTCCCCCCTTGCAAGTAAATCTCAATTTATAGAATTTGTATAATTCTCATTTTATTTAACACTATAAAATTATACTAGTTTTTGTAACTTTTGTCAATACTTTATAATTTTAACAAATCAAAATCTAAATAATCTGCGCTTATTAGTTTTAGTTCTATTCCTTCTACATTTCCTTCTATAGCATCTTTATGCGCTTGTCCATGTAAATGTCCATAATAACATCTTTTTATATTATATTTTTTCATTAAATCTATGAACTCACTTTCTCCGTTGTTTGATAGTAAGCTTTGTGTTACTGGTGGATAATGCATAAATGCTATTATTTCTCTCTGATTTCCATACTTTTCTATTCCGTCTTTTAAAGATAATTCCAATCTATTACATTCTCTTTTTATCATTTTTTTGCTATTGTCAGTATCTAATATATTCCATCCACGTGTTCCTACTATTATCTTATCTTCTACTAAGTAACTATTGTTATAAAGAAAATCTATATTTTCAAAATTATTTTCTTTAACAAATTCCCTCATATTTTTTAAAGTGGTCCACCAATAATCATGATTACCCTTTAATAATATCTTTTTACCTGGCAATTCATTTAGATATTGAAAATCTTTATATGTTTCCTTTAAATGCATAGCCCATGAAAAATCTCCTGGTAAAATCACATAATCATTATTTGTTACTTTATTTTTCCAATTATTTTTAATTTTATTTGCATGATTCTCCCAATTATCCCCAAATATGCTCATTGGTTTTTCTTTTTCAAAAGAAAGATGCAAATCTGCTATTACATAAATCGACATTTTTCTCCTTTTATTCTATCTTTAAATTTGGTATAGCATTTAAAGTTAGATCTGATTTTGTTCCATTTATATATCTATAATATCCAGCAGATGCAATCATAGCTGCATTATCTGTGCATAAAATACTTTCTGGATAATATATTTTATATCCTTTTTTCTCTAAATTAATAAATTCTTGTCTTATATATGAATTTGCTGATACTCCTCCTGCCAATGCAATTGATTTAATATTTAATTGCTTAGCAGCTTTAATTGTATTTTCTATTAATATTTCTGTAACTGTTTTTTCAAAACTAGCACATAAATTACTTTTGTTAATATCAGGATTTTTATGATGTAAATTTATTACAGCAGTTTTTATTCCACTAAAACTAAAATCCAAATTATCCAAATGAGTTTTAGGAAGCTCTATATTTGCTTCTCCGTCTTTTGCCATCTTATCTACCTTTGGCCCTCCTGGATAACCTAATCCAATTACTCTGGCCACTTTATCAAATGCTTCTCCAATGGCATCATCTCTTGTTTTTCCTATAATCTCAAATTCTGTATAATCTTTTATGTGTACTAAATGTGTATGTCCTCCAGAAATTATCAAACATAAAAATGGTGGTTTTAAATCTTTATGTGTAATATAATTTGCTGCAATGTGTCCTTCTATGTGGTTTGTTCCAATTAATGGTTTATTTAATGCATAACTTAAACCTTTTGCATAAGAAACACCAACTAATAAAGCTCCAACTAAGCCAGGGCCATAAGTACATGCAATAAGATCTATATCGTTATAAGTTAAATCAGCTTGTTTTAGTGCTTCTTCTACAACTCCAGAAATATTATTTATGTGATTTCTAGAAGCAATTTCTGGAACAACTCCTCCAAATTTTTCATGTATTTTTATTTGTGAATTAATTACGTTTGATAAAACTTCCCTTCCATTTTTTACAACGGCTGCGGAAGTTTCATCACAGCTAGATTCTATTCCTAAAGTAATTATATCTTTTTCCATTTTTTAGTCCTTTCATAGATTTTAAATTCCAAACATCATTGCCACCAAACTTGTTATTCCAGAATCAACTAAACTAATTATAGGTGAAATTATAGCTCCTGCTAAACCTGTTATCCAAAGTAGTAAAAATACTAAATAAAACATATTCATATTATTTTCAAACCATACTTTAGCATTATAAGGTAAGAATATGCCTAATATTTTAGATCCATCCAATGGTGGTAATGGTATTAAATTAAATATACCTAATCCTAAATTTATTTGTGCTGCTAATTGAACCATAATATAAATAATATTGCCAATTTGTGTATGTATAAATCCATAGGCAAATTTATACATAGCGCAATAAATTATAGTAAAAACAATTGTTAAAATAAAATTCATTAATGGTCCAGCAAAAGAAACAAGTGCTTGTGCCTTTTCCATTGTCATTGTTCTATTAAAATTTCTTGGGTTAATTTCAACTGGTTTACCCCATCCAAATCCTGCAAATATAAGCATTAAAGATCCAATTGGGTCTAAATGAGAAAATGGATTTAAACTTAATCTTCCTTGTCTTCTTGGAGTATCATCTCCTAATCTATCTGCTGCAAAAGCATGTGCATACTCATGAAAAGTAATTGCAATAAGAACTCCTGGTATACTTAATAAAAGTGTAAGTAATGCTCCTTCATTAGATAATAAACTCACTAATGAAAAAACTACAAAAATAGCTAAAACTATATATAACGCTCTTCTATCAAAAAACATAAATATCCTTTCTTTATATTAAATTTTATATTTTAAATTGTTAATCAACTTCCTCTGATACTTGTTTTATTGTAGGAATATAATTTGATAATTTTTCATTAAGTCTTACTTGACATTTTTCAAAAATCTCAACTAAAGAATTAACATTTTGTGTTGTTTGTGCTTCGTATAAAGCCTCTCTATACTCTTTGTTATATTCATTATCAATAGCAATTAAATCCACAGAATTTTCTATACATTGTCTTAGAATAATAAATCGTCCTATTCTTCCGTTTCCATCCTGAAAAGGATGTATATGTTCAAATCTTTGATGAAAATACGCTATTGCATAAATATCTTTTTTGCTTTCATTCCAATCTTCAAACAAATTGAACATATTATTTTCTACCAAATGTGGTTCACATAGTTTTAAATCAGTTTTTGAAAGTCTATTTTCATATTTCTTCCATTTCCCGATATTATCTATTTCATCATCAACAGTTCCTTTTTTCAATATTCTATGCCATTCCCATAATAGATATTTATCAAAAGGGTCTTTTAATGTATTAATAACCTTATCAAATAACTCTAGTGAATTTTTAGTTTCTATAACATCATCAAAAAAATGTTCACCGATTAACTTGTTTTTGATCTAAAAGATCTATTAAGTTTTCTTTGCTAAATGTACTTCCTTCTAGTTTATTTGAATGATATAAAAATTCTACTTTTATAGCGTCATATACTGAATTTTTTATTTTTGATAACTTTTGCATTACATCAATAGATATTTTCATATTCTTCTTCCTCCTTAGATCTTTTTAAATTAATGGTCTCATTGTTGGGAATAATAGTACGTCTCTTATTGAAGCAGCATCTGTTAATAGCATAATAAATCTATCCATACCAATTCCTAAGCCTCCTGTTGGTGGTAAACCTATTTCTAATGCTTGAATATAATCTTCATCCATCATTCCAGCTTCTTCATCTCCAGCATTTCTTGCTTCAACTTGTTTTTTAAATCTCTCGTATTGATCTATTGGATCATTAAGCTCTGAAAATGCATTTCCATATTCTCTTCCATTAATAAACACTTCAAATCTTTCTGTTAATCTTTCATCTTTTGAGCACTTTTTAGCTAGTGGTGAAATTTCTACTGGATAATCATATATAAATGTTGGTTGTATTAATGTTTTTTCAACGTATTCATCAAAGAATAAGCTTATTACATCTCCTCTTGTTTCTTTTGTTTGATCTGGTATTTTTATATTTCTTTCTTTTGCCAAAGCTACTGCTTCTTCGTCTGTATTTATAGTATTAAAGTCTATTCCAGTAACTTCTTTTATAGAATCTATCATTGATATTCTTCTCCAGCCTGGAGCCAAATCTATTTCTTGTCCTTGATATGTTATTTTAGTTGTTCCTAATACTTCTTTAGCTGTTCTAGAAAATAACTCTTCTGTAATATCCATCATGTCATGGTAATCTTGGAATGCAGCATATAATTCAAGCATAGTAAATTCTGGATTATGTCTTATATCCATTCCTTCATTTCTAAATACTCTACCTAATTCATATACTTTGTCATATCCACCAACTATTAATCTTTTTAAGTTTAATTCTAAAGCTATTCTTAAATACATATCTATATCTAAAGTATTATGATGTGTTATAAATGGTCTAGCTGTAGCACCACCTGAAATAGTATTTAATATTGGTGTTTCTACCTCTAAGAATCCTTTTTCTTCTAATATTTTTCTAATATTACTTATTATTTTACTTCTTAAAAGAAATGTATCTTTTACTTCTGGGTTTACAATTAAATCTATATATCTTTGTCTATATCTTAAATCTGTATCTTTTAATCCATGAAATTTTTCTGGTAATGGTCTTAAAGATTTAGAAAGTAATTTTAATTCTTTTGCATGTATAGATATTTCACCAGTTTTGGTTTTAAATACAAATCCTGTTATACCTATAATATCTCCTATATCGTCTTCTTTAAAAGATTTATAGCTTTCTTCTCCTAAATCATTGATACTTACGTAACTTTGTATTTTTCCTGTACTATCTTGTATATGGCAGAAAGAAGCTTTTCCCATTATTCTTTTAGCCATTATTCTTCCAGCAACAGTTACATCTTTTCCTTCTAATTCATCATAATTATCTATTATTTCTTTGCTTGTATGTGTTCTGTTAAATTTAGTTATTTTATATGGATCTTTTCCTTCTTCTTTTAATTTATTTAATTTATCTCTTCTTACTATCATTAATTGATTTAAATCTTGTTCTTGCTCCATATTATTATTTTCGCTCATTTTTTATCATTCCTTCCATAACGTACAAATTTAATTTACATATAGTATTATATAATAAATAAGTTAATATGTAAATGTTTTAAAAAGAAAAAATGTAGGTTAAACCTACATTCTCATGAAACTTTTCTTAACTCTCTTGCATAATCTTTAGCAACTTCTGTCACCTCTCCTGTTGACATTCTAGCAATCTCTTCTATTGTTTCTTCTTCGCTCAATTGTTTTATGTTAGTACATGTTTTATTATTAACAACATTTTTACTTATGTAATAATTATATTGTCCTTTAGCTGCTACAGATGCTGAATGTGTAATGCATATTACTTGATGAGTTTCTGAAATCACTCTTAATTTTTCTGCTACTGCTTTAGAAGCTTTTCCACTAATTCCTGTATCTATTTCGTCAAATATCATGATAGAAACTTTATCTGTTTTTGCCAATACTGTTTTTATTGCAAGCATAATTCTTGACATTTCACCACCTGAAGCTATTTTGGTTAATGGTTTAAATTCTTCTCCCACATTTGTTCTAATAAAGAATTCCACCTTATCTAAACCATTTACTCCAAAACCATTTAGTTCTTCTATTTTTACATTAAATCTAGCATTTTTCATTTCTAATTCAGTAAGCTCTTTATTTATTAATTCTGATAATTTTTCTCCATACTCTTTTCTTAAATTACTCATTTCTGAAGAAAGTTGCAACATTTCTTTTTCTAATAATTTCAATTTGCTTTTTAGTTCTTCGTTATGTTTATCTAAATTTTTTATCTTAAAAATTTCTTGCTCAATTTTTTCTTTATAGCTTAGGATTTCTTCTATACTATTTCCATATTTTCTTTTTAAGAAATTAATTAAATCCAATCTTTCTTCTATTTGATTTCTTTCATCTTCATTAAAATATATTTCATTTTTCATGCAACTTACATCTCTAGCTAATTCTTGAATATCATAATATATATTTTTAAGTTCTGGAAGCTTTTGTTTGTACTCTTCTCCAAAATCTTCTATTTTTTCCAAACATCTTATGGCATTGCTAATTGATATAACTGCGTTTTCATTTAAATTAACGTCAATAGTATTTAAGCTTTCTTGAATTTTTTCACTATTTAACATTAATTTTCTTTGTTCTTCTAATTGCTCCTCTTCATCTTTCTTTAATTTGGCATCTTCTATTTCTTTAACTTGATAATTTAATAAATCTAATTTTCTTTCTTTTTCTTTATCATCTCCAAAATTATTTTTTAATTCTAATTCAATTGCTTTATGTTCTTTAAAGATTTTTTCATATTTTATTTTAATATCAAATATTTCTTTGCCAATAAAATTATCTATATAATTAATATGTTCTGATGGATTTAATATTAATTGATTGTCGTGTTGTCCATGAATATCAATAATTTGGCTCATTATATCTTTTAATTCGTTTACTGTTACTAGTCTTCCATTTACTTTGCACAAATTTCTTCCATTAGAATATATTTCTCTCGAAACTATTATATTTCCATCAATTGAAATTGGATTATCTGGCAAAAATATATTAGCTTCTATATAAGAAAAGTTTTCATCTTTTCTTATCATTTCCTTAGAAAATCTTCCACCTGCTAGAATTCCTAAAGAGCCAATTATTAAAGTCTTTCCAGCTCCAGTTTCTCCTGTTAAAACATTAAATCCTTCATTAAAATCAATACTCAAATCATCTATAATACCTACATTTTTTATATGTAATGTTGTAATCATAAAAACCTCCAAATAAATGTTTTTGCAAATTTATGTTTGTATTATATAACTTGAAATTTTTTTTGTCAATATTTTTTTAAAAGTTTTTTAATAGCCAAAAAAAATACGTGTCTACTACACGCATTTCTATATTTTTATTGAATTCCATATTTTTTCTTAAATTTATCTGCTCTACCACCAGTTGTTTCTCTTTTTAAGTTACCTGTCCAATATGGATGACATTTTGAACATACATCAACTTTTATATCTTGTTTTGTTGAATTTGTTTTCATTACATTCCCACAAGCACATGTTATTGTTGCTTCTGTATAGTTTGGATGTATTCCTTCTTTCATCTTGTATTCACCTCTCCCTTAATTAACTAAAAATACTAAAATATATAATATCATATTTTTTTTTATTTTTCAAGCTTAGTTTTTATATTTTAATTATTTTCTGATTCTTTTTGTGTTATATATTCCACAGAAGCTCCCACTTCTTGTTTCATAGAAGACTTATGTACAAGTTTATTAACTATATTAAATAAACATGCTATTATTAAAATAAAAAATAAAACTTTTTTCCAAATTTTTGCTACCATAAAGTTTACTCCTTTATCTTCTAATATAAATATTATACTATATATTTTTAATTTGTCAATATTTTAATTTTTTTGAAAAAATATTATATCATTTTTTTATTTTTTTTACAAATACTATAAACGAACATTAAAAGAAATCTAAAAGGTTGAAAAATACTAATAATTTTCCAACCAAATTTATGCTTTATGGAAGGAACGTGAATAAATATGAAAAAATTTATTATATTTTTAATAATATTTATTATAATCGCTTTTGCTGGATTTATGCTAATTAAATATAAAAATAATTCAAATAATAATTCTAGTAATTATTCTGGTGTAAAAATAAGTGCTGAACAAAATACACAAGAAAATAATAATCAAAATAAAAATGAATTGGCAAACACTACAAATACTAATACACAAATTGATACTAAGCCTAAAGAAACAGAACTTGCTAGTTGCTCTACTCCAATTATAATAGATGATAATAATAGAGACAAAAATTTAAAAATAACTGCAGATAAAATAAATGGCACTATTGTAAAAAATGGAGAAGAATTTTCTTTTAATGATACTGTTGGTAATCCTACAGAAGAAAAAGGATACGAAAAAGCAGGTGCTTTTTCAAATGGCAAGAAAATAAAGACTTATGGTGGTGGAAATTGTCAAGTAAGTACTACAATATATGATACAGCATTAAAGGTAAAAGGTATAGAAATTACAGAAAGACATGAACATGGTAAAAGTGTTGGTTATGTAAAAGAAGGAAAAGACGCAACTGTTGCTTACGATTATTTAGATTTAAAATTTAAAAATAACACTGGTCATGATATTAAAATATATGCCAGTGTTGGAAAAGAAAAAGTTAATGTTAAAATAGTTAAATTAGGTAGTTAAAGGAGGAATTATCTTCCTCCTCCTCCACCTCCGGCCTCCGGCCGCCTCCGCCGCCACCAGAGAAGCCGCCACCTCCACCTGTTCCAGATGAATAGGCTGATGACATTGATGAACTAACGGAGCTTACAAATCCTGTTGAAAAATTAGTATGCATCATTACGTGGAAATAAGCATAATGATTTAAATCTATATTTTGATCAATATCTGGATAAACTATTTTTAATTGTTTTATTACTTTATCTGCAATACCAAAAGCAGTAGCAAATACTAAAAATTTTTCCCATAATACTATATCAAATACTTTCTTTTCATTTAATAAGGAATAATCTTCCATATATTTTTTTAAACCTTTCCACTCTTCTATTTCATCTAATCCTTTTTGAGTATAAGGTGTTAGTTTAGATTTTAATGTGCCAATTCTTATTAAATTAATAATAGTACTAATCAATAACAAAACAGTTGAAAATGCTACCCATATATTTTCTAAAAGGAAATATCCTAACAATGTTACAAGAATAGCCATTATAGTCCAAACGAAATTTATTACTGTACCTTCTTCAAGTTTTAAAAATATCTTTTCTCTTTCTTCATCAAACAATTTTTGTTGTATTAGGTTCTTTTTTGTATATTTACTAATATTACTTTTAAATTTTTCTATTTTGGTTGGAGAGCAATTAGATATTTTCTTTTCTAGTTCTTTTTGAGTTATTTCGTTATTTTTCTTACATAATCCTTTTAAGAAATCGAAAATTTCTTTTTCTTCCATAGATAAATCGGTATCGCCATAATTAATTATTTTTATTTTTATATTCTCTTTCTTTTTAGCGTTTTCATCAACTTCAAATTCTATTTTTTTCTTTAAGCTCAAATCTAATAAAGTTGCTGAAAATATTGTTCCTATTTCAGCTGGTGAAAAACCATATTTTCCTTTTTTAATTAAGAATACCGCTTCTGCTGGAGTTGCATTTTTTCTTGGTATGTCTCTAAAATAGTCTAATTTTTGTGTTGATTCTATTTCTTCTACACTTTCTGTAGATTTTTTCAATTTTTTATAATTTCTTAATAGCATAACCAAAATAACTAAGCTAGCAATGTTAATAGCTATACATATTATAACTTTAACTGAATCTCTCATAGCTCTTCTAGCATTTGCATCATTAGCCCATTTAGTTTCTTCTTCTATAACATTATTTAATATATCTGTATTACTTCCTCTGGCTGATGCTATTATCATTTCTGTTGGAAATAAAACTCTTACTTCTACATATTTACCGCTGTTAAAATCATCTAGTTCAAATTTTACTGTCTGTTCATCTATAGCATTTATTACTCCATTTAAATCTTCTGTATGTCCCCATACTTTAATATTATTTATATCTTCAACTTTTTCTGGTAATACAATCTCACCTTCTATTTTTGAGGCATCTATTTCAAAATCCTCTCCAACAAATTGCCAATATAATTCTGCATAATCATTATTTTTAGAAATTGCATCATTTACTTTATACTCTATTTTATATTTTCTTCTATCAGTTTTATTTTCTAAGTTTACACCAAATGCTACTTCATATAAGCCATCTGAATTTATTAATCCATAATAGCAGTTAGGTGTTACATGGTACATTTCTTTGTTAATGTCCCTAAATATTACTTCTTCATCAGTAATATCTGAAACTTTAAAATCTGAAATTGAAGAATATCTGCTTTGATCTCTTTTAAAAGTTTTGTATAAAGTATTTGTGTCACTTATTGAAATATCCCAAATCTCTGTCACATTCATACTTGCATCTTCATTTATTTGTACTTCAAATTTAAGATTATCTAGAAATAAGCTAGAATCCGCATTTGATATACTACTACATAAAAATAAGCATGCTAATATGAATAATATTGTGAATATTACCTTATTTAATCTACTCATAACTCCCCTCAATCCTTTCTCAAGGCATAAATCTGGTTAAAATATTTTTCAACCTTTTTTTCCTCATAATATTTTTATATATTAAATCATATAATTAAATATAATTCAAGGAGGGTATTATATGTTTTATAAAAAAAGTATATTTAAATTTATTCTAATATGTTTGTTAATAATTATAGCCTTATCTACTACTTGTTTTGCCTCAGAAGCATTATATGTATGGTCAAATAATAGTCAACCATTAAATAGCACGGTTAATACTAGTGCTGCTACTGCTGATCAAAATACTTTAAAATTAGAGAGTGGTAGTGCTGTTTTAATAGAACAAAATTCAGGTCAAGTTTTGTATAATCATAATATGCATGAAAAATTAAGACCAGCAAGTGTAACTAAAATAATGACTATTCTTCTTATTATGGAAGCAATTGACTATGGTAGGTTAGCTTATACAGATAAAATTCCTTGTTCAGAAAATGCTTCTAGTATGGGCGGTTCTCAAATTTGGTTGGATGTAAAAGAAGAATTAACAGTTGATGAAATGTTAAAAGCAATTTGTGTTGTTTCTGCTAACGATTGTACTGTTGCAATGGCAGAATATCTTGCAGGTTCAGAAGAAGCTTTTGTCGATCAAATGAATAAACGTGCCAAAGAATTGGGTATGAATGATACAACTTTTAAAAATTGCCATGGTATTGATGAAGATGGTCATGTTACTTCAAGTTATGATATTGCTTTAATGTCTAGAGAATTGTTATTAAAGCATCCGGATATTACTAAATATACAACTATTTGGATGGATACATTAAGGGATGGTAAATCTCAATTAGTTAATACAAATAAATTAATAAGGAATTACAAAGGTGCTACAGGATTAAAAACTGGTTCTACTTCATTAGCATTATATAATTTATCTGCTAGTGCTACCAGAGATGAATTATCTTTAATAGCTGTAATAATGAAAGCTCCTTCTACTGCAGTTCGTTTTTCAGAAGCTCAAAAACTTTTAGATTATGGATTTAACAACTACGAATATAAAAAATTAGCAAATAAAGGAGATCCTATAAGTACAATCACTGTAAATAAAGGTGTAAACTCTAGTGCCCAATTAACTATTGAAAATGACTTTGGTCTTTTATTAAAGAAAGGTGACGACAAAAATATAGAACAATCTCTTTCTATTCCTGATACTTTAAACGCACCTATAAAGAAAGGCGACGTTGTTGGTACTATGACTTATAATTTAAATGGTAAAGAAATACGGAAGTATTAATATTGTGTGCGATGAAGACATAAACAAAAACACTTTTATGAATATTGCAGATTATGTATACAAAAAATGGTTCTGCCTATTAAGATAGGCAGAATTTTTCTTTATATACTTCTTCCTATCATTTAGATCTAGTGACAAATTGTAAGTTGTTTGTCTAATTATGCATTTTGTTTATTATTTCATCTAATTGTTTTTGTTGTTCATTAGATAATATAGCTTCACC
>CALXPY010000041.1 GCA_944390395.1 uncultured Clostridia bacterium
GGTTAAGCAAAATTTTATACATTTTCTTACGAAGTAGGGACGAGCAAGAAAAAACATATTATCACATATTGTGGGAATAAATTTTAAATTAATAAGAAAAAGGAGAAAAGTTATTTATGAGAAATATAAAAGGAAAAAGAGGAATAACGTTAATAGCCTTAGCAATGACCATAGTTGTTATTCTAATATTAGCAGGAGTGACAATAGATGTGGTATTTAGTGATGATGGAATAATAAATAAGGCAAAAGAAGCAGCAAATGCAATGAATAACGCAGCAGCAAATGATCAAGCAGAGCTAAATGATTTATTAGAAGAATTAAATGAAATAATGAATTCAGAATGGAACAATGAGGAAAATATAACTGAAAAACCTGAAACGGGAGATCCAAATTATACAGAAGATGGTGTACCTATCCCACAGGGGTTTTATTATGTAGGTGGCAAAAAAGAAGAAGGTATAGTTATATCAGATGAAAAGGAAGATGAAAACAAAGGCACTAGTCATGAAGTTGCAAAAAGTTTAAAAGGAAATCAATTTGTTTGGATTCCAGTAGAAAATATGAATGAATTTATAAGGTATGAAGGATATATGAATGGGATTTTAGAAAATGGATTAAATAAGATTACTGAACCATATCCAAATGGACCTGCGGAAGAGAAGGAAGAATTTAATAATATGATATTAAGTGTAGAAAAATATAAAGGATTTTATATTGGAAGATATGAAGCTGGTAATCTTAATGGTGCTGTAACTAGTAAACAAGGTATTAAAGTTTGGAATAATATAAAATGGGGAGAGAGTGCAACTTATGTTGGGACAGAGGGAGCTGTTACAAAATCAAGAGAGATGTATACCGATAAGCAAAAGTATAAAGTTACAAGTACGTTAATATATGGAGTTCAATGGGATGCCGCGTTAGTATTTATAGATCCTTCATATAAAACAGGAACATGTACAAGTACAAGTTATATAGTAAATTCGACGGGAAAAGGTAATTATAGTGGAAATTTACAAAATACAGGAAATGATGCTAGCTATTCAATAAAAAATATATATGATATGGCAGGAAATGTTAATGAATGGACTATGGAAGCATACATTACTAATGGGGATAAGACAACTCGAGGTGGAGCTTATTCAAATACACCTTTGATTCCAGCTTCTTTTAGAATGATGGGATATACGCCATCTAGTAAAACAGAGGCAACAGGATTTAGAGTGGCACTTTATATAGATTTATAAATTATTTAATATAAATATTTATTAGAACACTTAGTCTTAACATTTGACTTCTTCTTTGTTCATGTATATAATAAAGGTTAGAAAATAAATATAATAATAAATGGAGGAAACATGTACAATAATTGGGAAGACTTAGAGAAAAGTATAGTTGGCTGTAAAAAATGTAGATTATGTGATAACAGAAATAATATAGTTTTTGGCGAAGGAAATAAACAGGCAAAGCTTATGTTTGTTGGAGAAGGTCCAGGAGCAGATGAAGATAGGTTAGGACAACCTTTTGTTGGAAAAGCTGGACAACTTATGAATAAGGCCTTTGCAGGATTGGATATAGATAGAAGTAAAGTGTATATAACTAATATTGTAAAATGTAGACCTCCTTCAAATAGAGTTCCACAAGATGATGAGGCGGTAGCATGCTTAGATTATCTAAGAAATCAAGTCATTTTAGTAAGACCTAAAATTATTGTACTATTGGGAAGTACAGCATTAAAAAATATTTTAGGAAAAGATTACTCTATTACAAAACAAAGAGGTAAATGGATGGAGCATAAA
The DNA here is from genome assembly GCA_944390395.1 of uncultured Clostridia bacterium. Lineage (GTDB taxonomy): Bacteria > Bacillota > Clostridia > TANB77 > CAG-508 > CAG-273. The sequence goes on from CALXPY010000041.1 coordinate 1,797, forward strand.
GGCATAATGTATATGCCTACATGGCATCCAGCAGCTTTATTAAGAGATGAAACTAAAAAAATAGAGTTTTGGAATGATCTAAAAGAAGTAAAAATTAAGTATGATCAACTAGAAGAGAATTAAAAACTTGCAAAACAAGGAAGGAATAAAAAATGGAAGATATAATTGAAGAGACTAAGTATTGTTTAAATTGTAAGGTGAAACCATGTAGTTTAAAAGGTTGCCCTTTAAATAATGATATACCAGCATTTATTGCACAAGCAAAAAATGGCGATTTTGAAGAAGCTTTTAAAATATTGACTAAAACCACTGTATTACCAGCTGTTTGTGGCAAAATATGCCCACATTACAAACAATGTATGGGAAGCTGTGTACGAGGGATAAAAGGTAATAGCGTAAATATAGGAAAAATAGAAGAATATATTGGAAAAGTGGCTTTAGAAAATGGATATAGTTTAGTAAATGAATATACAGAAATAAGTAAAGAAGAATATGAAGAAAATAGTAAGAAAAAAGTAGCAATAGTAGGAAGTGGACCTTCAGGCTTAACAGCAGCAGCTTTTTTAAGAAGAAAAGGCTTTAATGTAACTATATATGAAAAGTATAATGAGTTAGGCGGGATATTAAGAAGAGGTATTCCAGAGTTTAGATTAGATAAAAATGTTTTAGATAACACTATAAATAAAATATTAGATTTGGGAATAGAAACTAAATATAATCAAGAACTTGGAAAAAATTTATCTATGAAAAGCTTAGAAGAAAATTATGACGCAATATATATAGCAATAGGAGCAAATATTTCTACAAAAATGAATGTGCCAGGAGAAGAGCTAGATGGAGTATTTGGAGGTAATGAATTATTAGAAAAAAATTTACATCCAGATTATAAAGATAAAAAGGTTGCTATTATAGGCGGGGGAAATGTTGCAATGGACTGCGCAAGAACAATAAAAAGGAAAGGCGCAAAAGAAGTAGTTGTAATATATAGAAGAGCAGAAGAACAAATGCCAGCAGAAAAAAAGGAAATAGAAGATGCTAAAAATGAAGGTATAGAATTTTTATTTCAAAATAATTTAGTAAAAATATTAGGAAATAAAAAAGTAGAAAAAATAGAATGTATAAAAACTAAATTAGAAATAAAAGAAGGAGAAACTAGAGCTGTACCAGTAAATATAGAAAATAGTAATTATGAAATTGATATAGATTATGTAGTAATGGCTGTTGGATCTAAAGCTGATAAAGAAATAATAGAAAAATCTGGAGTAGATATAAATACCAAAGGATATATAAAAATAAATGAAAAATATAATACAAATAATGAAAAAATCTTTGCTGGAGGAGATGTAGTAGGACAAACTGCTACAGTAGCTTTTGCCACAAGAGATGGCAGAAATGCAGCAGAAAGAATAGAGGAATATTTGAAAAAAAGGAGCTAAATGCTCCTTTTAATATTAATAGTAAAAACGCTATTGTTCTTGTTTTGACAAAGAAAATAATTTTCTAATTTTCATAAATATTCTATATATTTTTGAATCTGGGATGGTCATTAAATCTGTATTATTTAAAATATTTTCATATTTACTTTCTAAAGTAGATAATTTATTTAAATAGTAATTATCAAAAGTATAGTAACCTTCAACAATTCCAATAAAATTTCTATAATTAGATAGCTTATATCTATAAATTTCTACTTCTTCTGTAGTTCGTAATTTATTAAATTCGTTATCGAAATAAGAAATAAAAATTAAATTTTGAGTAGAAATATATGTATTTCTTATTTTAGCTTTTAAATCAGAAATTTTCTTAGCAATACGATGTGCATGCATTCCTTCACATTCATCTGAAACTAAAATATTATTTAATTTTATTATTTTTTCTTCTAATAATAATATTTTATCAAACTTATTTTGTATTTCTATATAATTTTTCTTACCTAAATATGTTATACAATCTTCTTCAAATAAATCATTTGCATAAAAAGTACTGTTAAATAATGTATGTTCTCCAATAAGATATGCCAATTGTTCAATAAGATTGCAAATTATTGGATAATAAGATGGACTTATTGTAGGTAAAGATATCTCATAATATTTTACTATATCTGTATCATTATTTAAAACTTTAGAAGCGGCAAATTGCACAGCTGCTTCATTTAAAGCTAATCCATAAGTTTTTATATTACTAAATTTGCATAAGCCTAAACGTTGTAAATTGCCTTTATTATCTTTTACTTCTTGTAAATTATGTATAAATTCATGAATAGCAAACTTTTCTAATTGCTCAAAAGGAATATTAGATCTAAAATAAACAGAAGAATTTTTATAAAAATAATTTGCTTCTGCCATTCCATTTGGAATATTAGCTTTATACATATTAATTCTAGAAAATCTAGCAAATAACTCATTAGCGTTTAAATCTTGGTCAGGAAAAGTTTGAGCTATTTTATCTGCTACGTTTTTGGCTAATGTATTAGAATTTAAAGTACTTAATTTTTCTGTAACTTCTATGCCATTTTTCTTTAATTCTGTTTCTATACTATTCATAAGATTCTCCTTAGTATATTTATACAATTATATTATACATTATAATTATGAAAAAAATATTACAAAAATATTAAGTTTAAGTTACAATACTGTTACAAAGACTGATAAAACTCTTATTATATCGGTTAAACTATTGAGAAAATCTGTTTTTTATGGTATAAAATATATAGTAAAATTACAGAAGGTTGGAGATAAAGTTGAGTGTAAACACGGAAAAACTAAAAGTAGAAAATAATAATATAGATCCAATAATTCTTTCAATACTACTAAAAGATAGAACAACAAATAAAAATATAATATGGGCAACTGATAACTATAAAGAACAAGACAAAAAATATACTGCAAAAAAACAAATTACAATGGAAGCAATAACAACTGAAAAAATAATAAAACCACGATTAGGCAAAACTCAAATTGAACAGGAAAATAGATCACGAGATAAGGCAGAAGTTTTTACACCATCATGGATGTGCAATATACAAAACAATTTGGTAGATGAAATGTGGTTTGGAAAAAAAGATGTTTTTAACAAAGAACTAAGTAAGTCATGGAAAGCTAATGAACAAAAAGTGACTTTTCCAGAAAATAAAACATGGCAAGAATATATAAAAAGTGTAAGATTAGAAATAACCTGTGGAGAGGCCCCTTATATAGTAAGTAGATATGATACTGTTACAGGAAAAGTTATACCAATAAAAGAAAGAATTGGACTATTAGATAGAAAACTAAGAGTAATATGTGAAAATGTAGAAACTAAAGAAGAATGGCTAGAATGGGCTGAAATTGCATATAAAAGTATATATGGGTATGATTGGCAAGGAGATAATATTTTAATAGCAAGAGAAAACCTTTTCTTTACATTGCAGGACTATTATAGAGAAATGTTTAAGCAAGAATTAGATATGGTAAATATGATAATATTTGCTGAAATAATATCATGGAATATTTGGCAAATGGATGGAGCAAAAGGAGTTATTCCAAATTCATGTCGTAATGATAAAAAAGATAAAAAAACAGATGGTAAAAATGCAAAAGAATGTATTGGATGTGCAAAGGATAATATATATAAACACAACGGCAAATATTGCAAAATTATGGATTGGGAAAAAGAAAAAATTATAAAATTTATAGATCTAATAAACAAGGGAAAATAAAATTGGAGAATAATTAAATTTTGCTTTAGAAAAGGAATGTGGTTAATAATGGAAGAAAAAAATATATTAGACAATATAATAGTAGGAAGAGTAAAACCATACATTTATGCATTTACTACCAGCAGTGTGCCAGACTATTTAAAAATAGGAGATACATATAGACCAATAAAAGTTAGAATGCAAGAATGGAGAGCACACTATCCAGATCTTAAAGAGGTATACAAAGAAGAGGCAACTATTGATGATGATGTGTTTTTTAGGGATTATTCTGTACATGATTATATAGAAGGTGAATTGAAAAAAAGAAGATTAATGCCTAGTGATATTGATATAAATAAAACATATTATTCTAGTGAATTCTTTAAAAATGCAACATCAGATGATATAAAAAATGCTATAAAAGATATCAAAGAGAATTACCGTAATAATACCAATAAGTATAAATATTATGATTCTAAAACAAAATTACCAGAAGAATATCATTATGCAAATACAGAAAAATGGAAACCACGTCCAAATCAAGATGAAGTAGTAAGAAATTTTAGAAAAGCCAGAGAAAATGGTAGAAATAATTTACTAATGTATGCAGTAATGAGGTTTGGAAAATCTTTTACATCAATGTTATGTGCTCTAGATATGGATGCAAAAATTGTATTAGTAGTTTCAGCAAAAGCAGATGTAAAAGAAGAATGGAAAAAGACTGTTGAAAGTATAGAAAATTTTAAAGATTTTGAATTTATTACTAGTAATGGATTGCTAAGAAATGAAAATAAAGTAAAAGAAACTTTATCAAATGGAAAAAAAGTAGTAATATTTTTAACCTTACAAGATTTACAAGGAGATAAAATAAAAGAAAAACATAAGGAAATATTTGAAAATAATATTGATTTATTGATAATAGATGAAACACATTTTGGGGCAAGAGCAGAAAAATATGGAAAAATCTTAAAAGAAAATAATTGTAAAGAAGATGTTACAGACAAGCATAAAAATGAGATTGTAGAATTAGAAGACATTTCAAAAGAAACAAAACAATTAAAGGCAAAAATAAAATTACATTTATCTGGAACACCCTATAGAATTTTAATGGGAAGTGAATTCTCTAGAGAAGATATAATTGGATTCTGTCAATTTTCAGACATAGTAAAAGCACAAAAAAAGTGGGACGATGAACAAATTACAGAGGAAGAATGGGAAAATCCATATTATGGTTTCCCTCAAATGATAAGATTTGCTTTTAAACCAAATGAATCAACAAGAAAAAAGTTAGAAGAATTAAAAAGTAATGGTAAAACTTATGCATTTCATGCATTGTTAGAACCAAAATCTATTCGAAAAAACAAAGATGGATTGCATAAAAAATTTGTAAATGAAAAAGAAATATTGGAATTGTTACAAGCTATAGATGGAAGCAAAGAAGATAGTAATGTTTTTGGATTTTTAAATTATGACAAAATAATTGAAGGTAAAATGTGTAGACATATTGTCTTTGTATTACCTTATTGTGCTTCGTGTGATGCAATGGAAGAACTTATAAAATCAAACAAAGATAAATTTAAAAATTTAGACAAATATGAAATTATAAATATATCTGGTGTAGAAAATCCTAATCTATATAAAACCGTAAAAGATGTAAAAAACAAAATTAAAGAATGTGAAAAAGATAATAAGAAAACAATAACTTTAACAGTAAATAGAATGTTAACAGGCTCTACTGTAGAACAATGGGATACTATGGTATATTTAAAAGATACATTATCACCACAAGAATATGATCAAGCAATATTTAGACTTCAAAATCAATATATAGATGAACGTAGAGATAATGAGGGTGGAGTTGTAAAATATAATTTGAAACCACAAACTATTTTGGTTGATTTTGATCCAAATAGAATGTTTTTATTGCAAGAACAAAAAGCTTTAATATATAATGTAAATACTGAAGAAACTGGTAATACAATTTTAAAAAAAGAACTAGAAAAAGAATTAGCAATATCTCCAATAATAACAATGAATAAAAGCAAGATAAAAGAAATTACACCAAAAGATATTATGGAAGTAGTTAGCGAATATTCAAGAAATAAAGGAGTATTAGAAGAAACAAATGCAATACCAGTAGATTTGTCATTATTAAATTATCAAGAAATAAGAGATGTTATTGAAAAACAAGCAGAATTAGGATCTAAGCAAAGCTTATTTGTTAATAATACCGATGAAGAAGGAGAAGAACTAGAATTTCCAGAAGAAACTGGTGACGAAGAGATTGAAGGCGAAGAAGAACATGATAATGAAGATGTAGAAACAAATGAAAATAATAATGCAAATGATCCAGTCAAACAATTTAGAACATATTATGCTAGAATATTGTTTTATTCTTTTCTAACAGAAAGTAATATTATATCAATGGATGAAATTATTGAAAGTATAGAAAGTGATATAACAAATAAAAAATTAGCAAAAAATTTGGGATTAGACGTATATGTACTAAAAAGTATAAGAAAGCATATTGATTGGGCAATTTTAAATCAATTAGAATATAAAATACAAAATATAAATAATTTATCAAAAGATACTTCAATTACACCAATAGAAAGAGCTAAAATTGCCGTAAATAAATTTAATAAATTATCAGATTCAGAAATTTTAACACCAGATTATATTTGCAAAGATATGATAAATTTAATATCTAAAGAAGATTTTAGAAAATTACTAGATCGCAATGGAAAATTTATTGATATTGCAAGCACTATGGGAGAATTTTCGCTTGCAATATATGAAAGAGCAATAAGAGAAAAAGAAAGTGTAGATATATCAAAAAATATTTATGCAATTCCGACATCTAGTATTGCATTTGAATTTACAAAGAAGATATACAAAATTTTAGGATTAGATATAAATAATATAGCTAGAATGTTTAATAGTTATGATTTTCTAAAAATAATAAAAGATAAAAAAGTAGATTATAAACAAATAAAGGCATATTTAATGCAAGATAAAAAATTCTCAGAAATTGAATTAGAGAAAAACATGTTTTATGAAGAAGGAGAAGGAAAAGTGAAATTTGATGTAGTTGTAGGGAACCCACCATATCAACTTAAAGGCGGTTCAGGTGGTAATAATGATGCTTTAATATTTCAACATTTCGCAAATATAGCAGAAGAATTAGATCCAGAATTTATTTCATTAATAATTCCTTCAAGATGGTTTTCAGGAGGAAGAAGTAATTTAGTTGGGGATTTTAGGAGCAAAATGTTAAATAACAGGAAATTAGAAAAAATGGTTGTATTTTCTGATGCATCTGAAATTTTTGACAATGTAGAAATAAAAGGTGGAGTATGCTATTATCTAATAAATAAAAACTATGATGGTGATTGTAATTACACATTGTATCAAGATAATAGAAAAGAAGTTTCGCTTAGAAATCTAAATAATTTTGATATTTTAATAAGAGAACCTAAGGTGGAAGATATTGTAAGAAAAGTAATTCAACATACAAATGGTGTGGAATCTGTGGAAAAGATGATTTCAAATGATACTCCATTTGGAATAGGTTCTAACCCAAAAACAGGAAAAAAATATTCAATAAACGTATTTGATGATAGTACAGAAGAACATAATACGAAGTTATTTTTCATAGAAAAACAAAAAAGAAGAGTTGAATATGTTTCAAAAAATGAGATTACAAAAAATTCAAATGATGTAGACTTATACAAAGTATTTATACCTGCAAATGCTGGATCAGGGAATGATCCATATATAATAGGAAAGCCAGAAATAGCAGAGAGAAATTCTGTATGTTCTCAATCATATTTATATGCAGCTTTTGAAACAGAAGAAGAAGCGGTAAATTTTGTTAAATATATGAAAACCAAATTTTTTAGATTACTAGTGAAAGCAGCTAAAATAACTCAAGGAGCGTCAAGTAAAGTATATAGATTTGTACCAAAACAAGATTTTTCAAATAATTCTGATATAAATTGGCATGAAGACATAGAAAATATAGATCATCAACTTTGTGAAAAATACGAGCTTGAACAAGAAGAAATGGAATATATTAATAATACAATTAAGCCATTAGAATAAAATATTAAGTTAAATTCCCCTACTATAGGTTTATAGTAGGGGAATTAATATAGTAAGAATTTTTACAAGAATGAGGAAGTTTTTTACAACTATTAATCTAAGTATTTAAATACATCTTCAGGATATAGAATTTTACTTTTGTTTTTAAATTCTTGAATATCTATCCATTTAGCAATAGTTTCGCCATGGTCATCTATTACTTTATATTCTTCCTGATAATTATCATCAGATATATCAATAGAATAAAACAAAATTAATTCATGAGCATTTTTTCCTTTATATGTAAAGATATTTTCAGATACACCTAAGAAATCTTTAATAATAATATTAGCGCCAATTTCTTCTTTAAATTCTCTTTTTAAAGCATCAGAACTTTTTTCTAAGAATTCAATACCACCGCCTAAACATCTGTAAAATGTTTCATTTTTTACTTTGTCAAAACCTTCTGAAACTAGTAGCTTATTGTTTTTAACAGCTAGACCTAAAGCTATGGGTCTTATTTCTTTGAACTTATCCATTGGAACCTCCTTTTATATTATTTTAAATATTATAAATAATTAAATAAGTAATAGCAATATATTTTATACGAATTATTGAGAAATAAATAAAATTATGGTATAAATATATTAATGAGTAAAGAAATTAATGTTAATAAAATACGGTTGAAAAATGCTTACAGATCCAACCAAATATGTGCCTTAGGGAGGTAATGTGATTAAATATGAAAGTATTAACTATAAGGCAGCCATGGGCAAGTTTGATAATACATGGATATAAAAAATTTGAATTTAGAAGTTGGCAAACCAAATATAGAGGAGAGCTATTAATACATGCAGGAAAAAATGTAGATAAAGAAGCATATAGCAGATTAAAAAAATATATAAATGACGATATGCCATTAGGAAAAATAATAGGCAAGGTGGAGCTAGTAGACTGCATAAAAACAAGTCAAGAATTTTTAACAGGCTTAAGAAAAGAAAATAAAGAAGTATATAGAGAAAGTATATTTAATGAGAAATATGCATGGCAAGTAAAAGTACTTGAAAAATACGATACACCAATAGAAGTAAAAGGAAAATTAGGACTTTGGAACTATGAGGAGAAGTGAGGAAGGATGAGAGGTTAGGGTAGTTTATATTTTCAAGCAGTTTCTAATTCTAGTTGGGCAAATGAGGGATATTTGGTTACGTTAAATATAGATGATAGTGATGAATTTATGGATGAAATTAGAAGATTAAGCAATGCATTTGGCATTGGGGTAATAAGATTAAATGCTAAAAATATAACAGAAAGTGAAATTTTATTTCCAGCAAGATTTAATGAAAACTTAGATTGGGATACAATTGATAGATTAAATGAGGAAAATGTTGATTTTAAAAATTTTTCAGAGAATATATCTGATACAAATAAAACCAATAAAGTGAGCAAAGAATATGACGAAGTATTAGATGACGAAAAATATGAGAAGTATATAATTGATAAAAAGATAGTTAAAGAAAATTTAGAAAATGAATGAAAGGCTCATAACCCGAAGGTCGTAAGTTCGAGTCTTACCCCCGCAACCAAAGTATGTATCACTAGAACTGTAAAGGTTTTAGTGATTTTTTATTGCTTAAAAATTGGTTGCAATAATGCTTGAAAATGGCATTATTATGTCAAATTGGGTAAAAATTGGGTAAAATAACCACCTCAAATGCCCGAAATTCTAATAAAAATTCAATAAAAAATTTGCTAAAAATTTATAATTTTTATAAAAATCTACAAGTAAAAAACTTTTGGGAAAGAGATATAAAATCTCAAAGTTTTTTACTTTTTATATCGTGAAAATTTGTAATTTG
>CALXPY010000042.1 GCA_944390395.1 uncultured Clostridia bacterium
GAGTTTTTCTTACAACTGTCTACTGTTCATTTACTTTTTTATTAAATTTTTGTTGCATTTCAAATGAAACTTTTAGTATACATAATACTATAAAATGCTTAATATTGCAATATTGTTTTTTATGCTAAAATATGATATAATTATAATACTCTATAAATTACATAAGGAGGTCATTTATATGACTGAACGGACAAAAAGCAATATGAATTTAGCAGTAAAACTCTTGATTTGGAGAATTTTGTTGTTAGCTAGTACAACACTATTTTTCTTAACACTTATGAGTGTTTCATTTGAAGCATATCTCTTTGAAAACATCGCAATACGTGTTATTTTAGGAGTTGAGTTTTTGTTCACATGCTTCGCTGGAACTATGCAAGGTTTTGTAGTAGAAGCAATCAAATCTATGAAATGATGACCACAAAAAAGAGACCAATTTATTGGTCTCTTTTTCGTGTTATTTTGCATAATCTATTACACGTGTTTCTCTTACTACATTAACTTTAATCTGTCCAGGATATTCCATTTCTGATTCTATCCTTTTAGCAATATCTCTTGCCATAATTGTCATTTCATCATCTGAAATTTTTTCTGGTTTTACTATAATTCTTATTTCTCTACCAGCTTGTATAGCAAAAGATTTTTCAACACCTTCAAATGAATCGGCAATACTCTCTAGCTCTTGCAATCTCTTAATATATGCTTCTAGTGTTTCTCTTCTAGCACCTGGTCTTGATGCAGAAATTGCATCAGCTGCTTGTACTAAAACAGCTTCAATTGTTTTAGGTTCTACATCTCCATGGTGGGCTTGTACTGCATTTATTACTAATTCATTTTCTTTATATTTCTTTAAGATTTCTACTCCTAATTCAACATGTGTTCCTTCCATATCATGATCTAATGCTTTTCCTATATCATGTAATAATCCTGCTCTTCTAGTAAGTTTTGCATCCAATCCTAATTCTTCAGCCATTATTCTTGCTAAATTAGATACTTCTATAGAATGATTTAAAACATTTTGTCCATAGCTTGTCCTATATTTTAACTTACCTATAAGCTTAACTAAATCTGGATGTAATCCTACAACTCCTGTTTCTAAAACAGCTCTTTCTCCTTCTTCTTTAATAGTATTAGCAACTTCTTCTTTTGCCTTTTCTACCATTTCTTCTATTTTTGCTGGATGAATTCTTCCATCATCTATTAATTTTTCAAGTGCTATTTTAGCAACTTCTCTTCTTAATGGATCAAAACCTGATATAACAACTGCCTCTGGAGTATCATCAATTATTAAATCAATACCAGTCAAGGTTTCTAACGCCTTTATATTTCTACCTTCTCTACCTATAATTCTTCCCTTCATGTCATCATTTGGTAAAGAAACTATAGACACTGTGGTTTCAGATGTATGATCAGCTGCACATTTTTGTATAGCATATCCAATTACTTCTTTAGCTGATTTTTCAGCTTCGTCTTTAAGTTTTGACTGCATTTCTTTAAGTAATGTTGCCTTTTCTGAAGTCAACTGCTTTTCCATTTCGTTTAATAATTGTGCTTTAGCCTCTTCCCTCGTCAATCCAGAAATTCTTTGTAGTTCAGACATTTGTCTGTTAAAAATTTCTGAAAGTTCTTGTTTTTTCTGGTTCAATTCTTCGTATCTCTTTTCTAAGTCTTTTTCTCTTCTTTCAACCACATCTTGCTTTCTTTCTAGATTTTCTTCTTTTTGAATTAATCTTCTTTCTTGACTTTGTACTTCGCCTCTTCTTTCTCTAATCTCTTGATCTAAATCTTTTCTTGCATTTATAATTTCTTCTTTTGCCTTAAAGATTTCTTCTTTTTTCTTATTTTCTGCTTCTTTACTTGCTAATTCAATAATTCTTTTAGCTTCATTTTCAGCACTTTCCATTTTTGACTCTGCTATTTTCTTTCTTACATACATACCAAGTGCTGTAAAAATTACTGCTGAGATTAGAAAAACGGCTATATTGATTATTATATCCATAATCAAAAACACCTCTTTCTATTAAATTTTCAATGTACTATAAATATATTTAACTAATTATTACTCTATTAAAATATATTTTACCTACTATTATATTTTATATGTATTATTAAAAACTGTCAAGTAATTTACAGAAAATAGTTGCTTACCATTGGTTGTTTCTTCCATATAAAAAAAACGTATCATTAATTTTGATACGTTCCTACAATATTAATAAATTATACCTCTTCTTTTGTTGTATTTATTTTTAGTAATTTAAATATTTCTACTATCAAAATTGGTGAAAATACTAGTACTATTATTTCTATAATATTTTCTATTGGTAAAACAGGGATACTAAACAAATGTCTTAAGCTTGGAACTACAAGTATTATTATCATTAATGCTGCAGATGCAATTGTTGCCCAAATTAGCTTACTATTATTAAATATTCCTGTCTTAAATATAGATTTTTTATTATTTCTTATGTTAAATACATGTACTAATTGTGAAAGTGCAAGAACTGTAAACGCCATAGTTTGTCCTATTTCTACCTTTACTTCTTCATTTGAAAGTGTTCTTACTTCTCCATTTTCTGTTTCAACTTGTACTACAGGTAATTTAGAATCAGGAGTTGAAAGTCCTATAATAAATGCTATTAAAGTTATAGCTCCTATCATTACTCCCTGATAAACTACTCTCCATACCATTCCTTTAGTGAATATACCTTTTTTAGGTTTTATAGGTTTCCTGTTCATAATATCTTTTTCTGCTGGATCTACTGCCAATGCCAACGCTGGTAAAGAGTCTGTTACTAAATTAATCCATAATATATGAATTGGTAATAATGGTGTAATTAATGCTATATCTATACCAAATTTGCTACTTAAAATAGGTGCTAATAGTATAGCTACGAAAAGTACAATTACTTCTCCCACATTACTTGATAGTAAAAATTGTATTGCTTTTAGTATATTGTCATAAATACGTCTACCTTCTTCAACAGAAGAAACTATTGTTGCAAAATTGTCATCTGTTAAAATAACATCTGCCGCTTCTTTAGATACATCTGTTCCTACAATTCCCATAGCACATCCAATATCTGAAGTTTTTAATGCTGGTGCATCATTAACACCATCTCCTGTCATTGCAACAATTTCTCCATTTTTTTGCCATGCTCTTACTATCCTAACCTTATGTTCTGGTGAAACTCTAGCATATACACTATATTGTCTTATATTTTCTGTTAATTCTTCATCAGACATTTCTTCTAGTTCAGCACCTGTTATTGCTTCTTCTTCTTTTTCTAATATTCCTAATGATTTAGCTATTGCCATAGCTGTTACTTTGTGATCTCCTGTTATCATAACAGTTTTTATTCCAGCTGTTTTACATTTGTCTACGGCATCCTTTACTTCTATTCTTGGTGGATCTATCATTCCTACCATACCAACATATATTAAATCATTTTCTATATTTTTCATTTCTTCATCAGTTGGTTCATTATCTAGTTCTTTATATCCCATTGCCAATACTCTTAAAGCACTTTTAGCCATTTCTTCATTTTTTTCTTTAATTATATTTTTATATTGAACTAAATCATCTTTAATTTCACCATTTAATAAATATTTATTACATCTAGCAAGTAGTTCATCTACTCCGCCCTTAGTATAAACTACATATTTATCATTTACTTTATTAACTGTTGTCATTAATTTTCTTTCTGAATCAAATGGTATTTCTTTTAATCTAGGTAATTCTTCAAGGATTTCCTTTCTATAACCTATTTTTAATCCCATATCTATTAACGCAGTTTCTGTAGGATCTCCTGTAAGTTCATTATTATTACCTATTTTTGTATCATTACAAAACATTGAAATATATGTTAATTTTTGTAAATCTTCATTTTTATCTGCTTCAGCTAAATCAACTAATTTATTATCATAAAATACTTTTTCTACAGTCATTTTGTTTTGTGTCAATGTTCCAGTTTTATCAGAACATATAACAGTCGTACTTCCTAATGTTTCTACAGCAGGTAATTTTTTTACAATAGCATGTTTTTTTACCATTCTTTGTACACCAATTGCCAACACTATTGTAGAAACAGCAGCAAGACCTTCTGGTATAGCAGCTACTGCTAAACTAACAGCTGTTAGGAACATATCTATTGGATCTTTTCCATAAAGTAATCCTATTACAAAAATAACCACACAAATTATTAAAGCACCTATACCTAATGTTTTTCCTAATTTATTTAATTTTTGTTGTAATGGTGTTTGTGTTTCTTCAGTGTTACTAATTATTCCTGCTATTTTTCCTACTTCTGTATTCATTCCTGTTTCTACTACAATGCCTTTACCTCTACCATAAGTAACTAAACTTGAAGAAAATAGCATATTTGTTCTATCTCCAATACCAACTTTTTCTTCGACAATCACATCTGAATTTTTATCTACTGGTACAGATTCTCCAGTTAAAGAAGCTTCTTGAGACTTTAAATTTATTGCTTCTATAATTCTTAGGTCTGCCGGTATATAATCGCCTGTATCTAAAACAACTATATCTCCTGGCACTAACTCTCTAGAAGCAACTACTTGAATTGTTCCATTTCTTATAACTTTTGCTACATGTGCACTTAACTTTTGCAATGCCTCTAATGATTTTTCAGCTTTGCTTTCTTGAGCTACACCTATAATTGCATTAACAATTACAACTATTAATATAATTATAGAATCTGTTATTCCTTCTCCTTCAATATAGCCTACAATTCCTGATACTATAGCTGCAATAATTAGAACTATTATCATAAAATCTTTAAATTGCTCTAGAAATTTTACAAATAAACTTTTTTTCTTTTTAGCTTCTAGTTCATTTAATCCATATTTTTCTCTGTATTGCTTTACTTGCTCATCATTCAGTCCTTTTTCTTTGTCCACATTAAATTCTTTTAAGATTTCACTAGTTTCTTTGTTAAACCAATTCTTATTTTCCAAAGTTTCTCTCTCCTTTTCTTTAATTATTTTATCTGTTTTTGTAAAATATATACAAAATAATATATTTACAAAAAAGACTTTTAAAGAAAGTTAATTCTTTAAAAGTCTTGCTTACCTCAAGGGTTACTAACCAGATTGTCGAGTTTGTTGATTAGTAGTTTATAAGCTACTCCCTTTTAACTTGAAACAATTATATTTCAATTTTCTTTCTTTTTCAATAGTTTATATAAAATTTTCCAAAAAAACTTTCTTAAATCTATTTATATCATTTGATGTGACATGACCCACTCTATATGATATTTGATTATTATTTATTTTATACAATATATCTGTTTTTACAATACTATTTTTGTTTAAATTGTTTTCGCTATTTTTCTCCAACAATATATTACTTTTATACCTTAACTTTTCTACTTTAGATGATATAATCATCGCAAAATTTTCAATTTTTATAGAAGTTTTTTCTTTATCTATAATAACAAATAGATGATCCTTTCCTTTTTTTCCATCTTTGTAAAAATAGTCTTTTACAAATACAATATCCCCTATTTTAAAGACATCATAAGATTCATTTATCTCCTGAACCTTACTATCATATTTATCTATTAAATATATTTCTTCTATTTTATTAAACTCATTTGCTAATTTTAAAAAATTATTTATTTAATCACATCCTTTCACAGTTGTATAGGACAATAGTTTGCTCGTTAAAGAAAAATTAGGATTTTCGGTGAAATTTCCTATAAGATAAAAAGGGGAGGAATTTTATTTCCCCCTCTTTTACAGTTAGTCATTTTTGAGAACAATAATATTATTCTCAAGTCTCAATACTTTATTTTTATACCACTTTTTAAAGTCTTCCCCGTATTTCCAGCATGCTGCTATAGTTTCAATTCCATAGTAATACATACTGCCTTTAAGTTGTCTGCCAAAATTTGCTAGTTCTTCTGTTTTTTCTGCCGCCTCACTTACGCTCATTTTTTGAATGTCAATATAATATTGCATCCATTTTATCCAGCGATTAGCAAACAAAACTGCCTTAAGTGCCCATCCATTTTCGATATTCACTTCAACTATATTTTTCCATAATGTCTGCGAATTATCGTTTTTAAATGTGATTTCTTGTTCAATAACTTTCAAATATTCCTCAAATATTTCTGGATGTTTTGCATAATGTCCCCTTTCAACTTGTAAATAGCACTCTAAATAAATATCTGTACTGTTTGTAGCAGATTCTTTTTTAATAAAAATTGGGAATCCATCTCTACAGAACCTGATTCCTTGTATCTCTGTAGCACTTGTTGCAAAAGCTCTGTTCAATTCATCCAATGCGTTTGATTCCTTATCAAAGCACCCTGGTAGAATTTCCGCCATAAAACTCAATGATGTGAACTTAGGAAGTTCTATGACTCCATCTCTAAAGTCTAAAACTTTTAAGTTTGAATTAAAATTGGTCCGAAAACAGTAACATGTTGCAAATCCTTGTTCCTTACCTCGATACAATAACTTTGTTGTCATACTTTCTGCCTCCTAAATAGTATAAAATATATTGCCAACTAAACTTCCAACATATTATCATTATATCACAAGTCAACATAAGATTCAATTGTTTTTAAATATATTTTCAGTAAATCAATTGACATTTTAGTATAAATATTATATAATCAAACAAATGTTTCGATTTGATATATTGTTTAAGGAGTGATATTGTTGGAAGAAAAAGAAATTATAGAAAATAAAACTGAATATATAAATACTATTGCTCATAAGCAATTCGCCCTAAACCGATTAGATTCATTGCTAACTTATCACATAGAAAATAATAATTTTAAAAAAGCTAATTTATTATCTTATTGGTTTGAAGATTTTGCTAAATATAATCTAGCAGAAGAGAATTTTAATCCTAAACTTTTGAAAAAATATAAGCGTGGAAGTATAATAAAAGTTAATTTAGGATTTAATATTGGAAACGAGGAAGGTGGTCTACATTACTGCATTGTTTTAGATAAAAGTAATGCATTATCATCAGGAACTATAACTGTAATTCCATTAACTTCCATAAAAGAAAATAAAAAGTATAATAGCTCTACACTTAATTTAGGAAATGAAATATATATTAATCTAAAGAAAATATGTGATAATATGTCTAAAAAATTATCTGAAGAATATGAAGATATATGGAAATCACCTGCTGAAAAAGTAGAAAAATTTAATACTGATTTTAAGTATATAAAAAAGGTAGAAAAAGAAATTTCGAAGATGAAAAAAGGCAGTATTGCTCTAGTATCTCAAATTACAACGATTAGTAAGCAAAGAATATATGACCCAAAAACATCTTCTGATATTTTGGCCAACTTAAGAGTTTCAGATAATACTTTAGACTTAATTGACTCAAAAATTAGAGAACTTTTTATAAAATAATTGGTATAACATTTGACAAATATGCATATTATATATTATAATAAAGTTAGAACTCAGCAGTGCGATATCTTAGATATTAGCACCTGCAAAATAGAAGACTTTATGAGTGGTTCATCGCAACCACTCTTTTTTTTCTTAAATTAAAAAAGAGCAAGCTAATACATTCTTGGGATAATCCTTCTTGAATTGACTCATCAATATAAATTATACTCCCACAAATTTTTAAAACTATTTATTTTTAGTAATTTTAGAATTTCGTGGGAGGAATTTTTGGAGCGAACGTCGTAGTTATCTACAACTTTTTTTCTCTCTTAACGATTGATACAATAATCAATCAATTTACTGTATTTACTTTAGCATAAAGTTTATTAATTTGCAAGTAATTTTGAAAAGAATTAGAAAAATATATTTTATTTCTTTAGCCAAAAATTTTATTTGTAATTGAAAAATTTGCTATTTTATGATACTATTTATTTGTAGCTTGTTCGTAATAATGTAATCTTGCAAACAAGTTAGAGATTTATAGTAATAAATCGTAAAAATAAATATGTTTGGTTTTTTAAATAGGAATAATGTTGTATTGATAAAATATATCTATATTATATTAAAAAAGCATATAAAGAATGATTATAGAAATGGAGAAATTTAAACAATGAATGAAGTTGAATTAGCTCAAAAAATGATTATGAATTATTTTCAGGGAACACTTAAAAATGATTTTACAGCAGAGCAAAAAGAAATATTGGAAACAGTATTTCAAAAAGTAAAAATTGAGTATGCTCCTATGAGGGAAGAATTAGAAGATGATGCAGGCGAATATAATCGAGAAGAAGAAAAAATAGTAATATCTAATAAAAACAAAGATAAAAAGCAATATATTCAAACTTTGATTCATGAGTATGGACATGCATTATCAAATTTTGATTTCTATAAGACTGGAATTCATACCAATCCAGTGATAGAAGAAGGGATGGTTGAATTACTTAAGGATTTAGTTATAGATTTTAATAAGCATATTGATATAGAAGCATACGACACATATAAAGATGAAACCGCTATAACTAGAACAGTTATGGCTGGATTGCATGAATCTAAGAAGGACATTTCAGTTATAGCAAAATATTTTTTTTGGGGAACTGATAAAGAAAAAAGTGGTTTTTTAGAAGAGGCATTTGGAGAAAGTGCATCTAAGATTAATCCTTTAGAAGATGAAAATATTATTTTGGGAAATATTGAAATGGATAGCCTGTATAGAATTGTTGCAGACTCATTTAAAAATAAGAATTTTTCAGATAAGATACCAAATATATATACTAAAAATAATCCATTGTTAATTTTCTGTAGAGTGCAAGACATAATTCCTGATATTATGGATGTGTATTTTTCAGAAAAAGAAGTAAGTGGCAAAGTAGAATGTCATCAAAATAGTATTGATGAGTATATAATTTCAAAAGCGATTTTAAGAAATCTAAAAAATAGTTTAGAAAAATGCAAAACAGGTAAAGAAGTT
This sequence comes from uncultured Clostridia bacterium, assembly GCA_944390395.1. Taxonomy (GTDB): domain Bacteria; phylum Bacillota; class Clostridia; order TANB77; family CAG-508; genus CAG-273. Next base: position 8,903 of record CALXPY010000042.1, read on the forward strand.
ATAGAAGTCTACCAAAATGAAGAAAAAAAATTGCAAGAATGTTTACAAATAGCATCTGAAACTAACGAACAAGGAGTAGCAAATTATGGTTGTAAAGAAATACTTCAAATTTTAAGGAAACTCCCATTAGAATCTGGAAGATATAGTACAATGGATTTGGTAATGCAGTTGCCACCTCAATATGAGGATTTTGAGAAGATTGCTGAATTATTGCAAGGAGAAGGTTTTGTTGATAATGAAAGTATATTTATGATAGACCAATATCAGTATACTGAACTTATGAATGCAGTAAATAATGAATCAGTTAAAGAAGAAGCAGAGTATAATGAGCCTGAACAAGAAAAAGGAATAACATTAACTCCTGAACAAAGAAAAGAATCATTTTTAAGAAGTAGAAAAATAGATACTCAAATGGCTTTAGAAGCTCAAGAACAAGTATATAAAGATATAAGAGAACAGCAACAAGAAAAAGATAGACAAGGAAAGGATATTTCTGAAAATTAAGTTGGAGGGTGATATATGAAAGAAAATTATCCAAAAGCATATACTGAAGTATTAGAGATACTGAAGTATATGCCAAAAGAAGAAGTCAATAAAATACCAAAAGAAATGATTGAAATGTTTGAAAACAAAAGAGATAAGTTATACATATTTAATGTAAAAGAAATAGATGATTTTGCAGATTTGAACATTTTAGATGAAACAGAAGCTATATTTATAAATATATTTAGAGATTATTGGGCAACACCTGAACAAAAGAAAAAAATCATAGAAAAACAAAACTATGATAAGTCAATAATTGAAAAAGAAAAAACGGAAAAATATAATCCTGATAATATATTTAAACAATCTGAAATCTTAAAAACAGATATAGATATTGTAGAAAATAAAGAAGAAACTAGTTTAGTTGAAGTAAAAGAAAATTTTTTTATTAAGTTTATAAATTTTATTAAAAAAATATTTAAAATATACTAAATTGTTATAATAAATCTTTATAATTAATAAATTTAACCTGTTTACAATATTTTGATATTACGAGCAAAACAAATCACAATTTAAGCGAATGATTTTAGGTCATTCGCTTAAAATTTTATACATAAATCAATTTGATAAAAATCATTTCCTCAGCTTGTGCTTTAATTGAGTTCATAGTACCTACCCAATAAAGCATATCTGTATTTTTCATATCTTCAGTCAACTCGCTTTTAGCTTTTAAATCGCTAATAATTTGCTGTACTCTATTATTTGCTGTTTCTTGTATCTCTTTTAAGTGTGTGTTTAAAGTTCCATTCATAATCATTATAGTATATTCACCTTTTTTGTGTTCTTTTAAGTATTTTAATCTCATTCTTCCATATTTGTTTAAAACAATTTTTTCTTGTTTTGGTGCTACAATATTAGGTATATAATACTCTCCCTCTAAATGATATTCAATACCTGTTCTTTCATCAGTTTTTGTTTCTGGTAATTCATTTTCTATATCTAAATTTTCCCCTTTAAAATCTAGTATCATTATTTTTCTTTTTATTCTTGGTTTGCTTGTTTTTATCTGGTATAGTTACTTTTCTAGCAATGTTATTTGCAATTTCATTTTCATCATCAGTAAATATACCATTTTTGTATAAATCATCACTTACTATTTTATAATTATTATCTTTATTATAACAAACTCTTTTATGAAAATGTTCCATAATTCTATACCAGAAGTCTTTAAATTTCTGTAATTCTTGTTTTATTTTTTCTTTTTCCACTTGTAATTTACCAATAATCTTATCTTTAGCAGATAAATCTTTTTTCAATTTATCAATTTCATCGTTTTTTAACTCTAATTGATATTTTAGTAAAGAATTTTCTTGTGCTATTTCAAAAGAACTATGTTCAAAATCTTTAATAGCCATATTTAAGTCATTTACACTTCTAACAGTTTTAGTAATATCTTTTACATCTTCTGTATAATTTTTGATTTTCTGGATATCCTCGTTTGAAATAACCATATTATTTTTGTTTAGTTTAGTAGGTTTTAGATTACTTAATATCTCATTTATATCTTTACTTGTATTATCAAGTTCTCTAATTTGAATATTTGCTTTTTCAAGTTTCTGTTCTTTTTTAGCTAGTTGTTTCTTGATTTCTCTATAATTGCCCATATCATTAACGTTGATGCCTTGATTTCTGCCTTTTTGCTTTTCTTTTAACTTGAAATCCATATCATAGAACTTATTAAAAGACTTTATACAAGCATTTCTCATTTTATCTTGTATTTGTGTTAATGTGGTTTTAG
>CALXPY010000043.1 GCA_944390395.1 uncultured Clostridia bacterium
TTTGGATTTTAGGTACAAAAACTAAACCTGTTTTATTCTCTAAAACATAACTCTCTCTCTCTCTCTCTCTCTACAACGGCAACGGTTTTAGCTTTCATACTTGTTTTTTTCTCCCTCTTTATGCTTAAATTCTATCCTAACTATTTTCAAATGTCAAGAACTTTAATTATATTTTAAAAAGGAGTAGCTAATAAATAGCTACTCCTTAGGCTTAATATTATTTTAAGAAAATAACTAACCTTTCACCGGTTGTACAGGATAACATAGAAATTGGCATACTGTTTCTACTGCTTACTTCACTTCCTTTAGAATTTCCATTGTTGATGTGACAACCTCCTCGTATTATTCTCCTTGTGACTGTTGTCCCGTCTTGTTCCTGTGTCCATTCAGACACGTTTCCAGCGAGGTTATCAATCACGCCTCCTAACATCCATTCTTTTCTATACCCATTAGGGCAAACTTCCCTATAACTTTTCTTTGAGTTATAGTAATTACCCAATGATGTAGAATTTTTACACCATTCTTCCTCAGTAATGGTTCCAGTTTCGATAAGCCACTCTCCTATTGTATCATAACATGCTCCATACTGAAGCTCGCTATCAAACATAGATTCTTTTATTGCAAAATTTCTGCAAGGAACTAAGAGCTCATCATACATCTGGTTTGTAGTTGGCATCTTTCCCTTTTTGCTTAGCAAAATTCCTGTTTTTGTATCTTCCGATAATAAATAAGTACTTGCTAAAAAGCCTCCATTCCGTCTAACGCTCTCAACATATCTTTCAGGAATAATTTCATATCCCAAAGGTTGATTGTTCCACTTTCTTCTACCAAACTGACTATCAAAGTTTACTCCATCCAAAGTACCATTTGCTTTTAGAAAGCTAGTTCTAAAAAACGTAAAAAGATTTCCTTTATATTGCATTAAAAATGCAGTATTCCCGAACATCGGATGTTTAATAGTTTTTATTAATCTAAATCCTTTAACTTTAGGTGGTAAAAAATCTTTTTTTACATTTTCTTGATTTTTTAGTTTTACGCTTTCCATAATTTCTCTTGCTTCTTCATGATGCCGTTTTAACATATGTACTTGCCTTCCTTTCTTTTCTTAAAATCAAACCTTTTAATGCTCAATTTAAGCATCTATTCTATTTTATCACATTTGTTAGAATTTTTCAATTTCACCCTGTCCTTTTTATTTAATTAGTATTTATTCTAATTATATAACATACATTTAATTAGGTGATGTTTATGAAAGAATATAGTTTAGCAATTGTTGGCGCAACTGGATTAGTTGGTAGAACAATTTTAGAAGTTTTAGAGGAAAAGAAGCTTCCAATAAGTAAGTATACGTTATTTGCTTCTTCAAAGTCTGCTGGTAAAATAATGCATTTTATGGATTCTGACTATGTAGTTAAAGAACTAAACGAAAACTCTTTTGATGAAGGTTTTGATTTTGCTATTTTTTCTGCTGGTGGTGACACTTCTAAAAAGTATGCTCCTATTGCTGCTTCAAAAGGTACTATTGTAATTGATAATAGTAGTGCTTTTAGAATGGATTCTAATGTTCCTTTAGTTGTTCCAGAAGTTAATCCTGAAGAAATAGAAAATAACAAAGGAATTATAGCTAATCCAAACTGTTCAACAATTCAAGCTTTAGTAGCTTTAAAGCCATTAGACACAGCTTATACTATAAAAAGAATTGTATATTCAACATATCAAGCTGTTTCTGGTGCAGGTAACAAAGGAGTAGCAGATTTAGATAATGGAATTTTTAATTATTCTAATAAATGTTGTGATTACGCTTTGCAAAAATTCCCTTATCCTATATTTAATAATTGTTTGCCTCATATAGATGTTTTTCTTGATAATGGTTATTCTAAAGAAGAAGAGAAAATGATTAATGAAACTAGAAAGATCTTAAAAAAGCCAGATTTAAAAATAACAGCAACTACAGTAAGAGTTCCTGTATTTAATTCTCATAGTGAAGCAATAAATGTAGAGTTCGAAAAAGATTTTAAAATAGAAGAATTAAGAGATTTATTAATACATTCATCTGGAATTACTGTTATTGACGATCCTTCTAATAATAAATATCCATTATGCAAAGATGCCACAGGATCTGATAACGTGTATGTAGGAAGAATTAGAAGAGATTATAGTGTAGATTCTGGTATTAATTTATGGGTAGTTGCTGATAATTTAAGAAAAGGTGCCGCAAGTAATGCTATTCAAATTCTAGAAAAAATGATTATATAATTTATCTAAAACTCAATTTTTGATGTTCCTATATTATAATTGTTTTACTTTTTGTAAAGAAAATATTCCTCCAAACAGGAATATTTTCTTTAGTATTACCTCTTTTATAATAATACATTTTATGATATAATATTTACGCAAAAATTTTATAAGGAGGTATATATGTTAGAATTAAAAAATGTTTCCTTTTTTAAGGATAATAAACATATTTTAAGAAACATAAATTTAAAAATAGATAATAGCAAGCTTATTGCGATTACTGGTCCTAACGGTTCTGGTAAATCTAGTCTTGCTAAAATAATTATGGGGATTTTTACTCCAGATAGTGGCCAAATTTTATTTAATGGCCAAGATATAACAAACTTAGATATTACTGAAAGAGCTAAGTTAGGTATTGGATTTGCATTCCAACAACCAGTAAGATTTAAAGGGCTTACTGTAAGAGATCTAATAAACATTGCAGCAGGTAATAATATTAAATTATCTGAAGCTTGTGATTATTTATCTGACGTTGGATTATGTGCTAAAGAATATCTAAATAGAGAAATTACTTCTTCTCTTTCCGGCGGAGAACTTAAAAGAATTGAAATTGCTATGTTAGCAGCTAAAAAATCTAAACTTACAGTTTTCGATGAACCAGAGGCTGGTATTGATCTTTGGAGTTTTAACAGTTTAATTACAGTCTTTGAAAAAATGCACAAAGAAATAGCCAACTCATCAATTGTTATAATTTCTCATCAAGAAAAAATTTTGAATATTGCAGATGAAATTGTTCTACTAATAGATGGAGAAATTAAAGAAATTGGTAATAAAGAAAAAATATTGCCTTTACTTTTAGAAAGCTCTAAATTATGCAAAGTAATGCAAGAAAAAGGAGGTAATTTTAATGGATAATATTTTAGATAGATTAGATTCTATAGAAAAGCATATTCTAAAAGAAATCGCAGATATAGAAAAGACTCCAATAGGTGCTTTTAATATTAGAGAAAATGGAAAAGCAATTGCAAAAAATGTAACAGCTAATATAGATATTATTCCTAAAGAAGATAAACCCGGTATAGATATTATAATTAAGCCTAACACCAAAAACGAAAGTGTACATATTCCAGTAGTTTTAACTCAAAGTGGATTAAAAGATCTTGTTTATAATGATTTTTATATTGGAGAAAATAGTGATGTAATTATTGTTGCAGGTTGTGGCATTCATAATAGTTCTTGTGAAACCTCAGAGCATGATGGAATTCATTCTTTTCATTTAGGTAAAAATGCAAAAGTTAAATACATTGAAAAGCACTACGGTGAGGGTTCAAAAGAAGGAAAAAGAATCCTAAATCCACAAACATATATATATCAAGAAGAAGGCTCTAGCTTTGAAATGGAATCAATTCAAATAGAAGGTGTTACATCTACTATTCGTGAAACTACTGCCAAACTTGCTAAGGATACTAATTTAATTATTACTGAAAGAATTATGACACATAATGATCAAACTGCCAAAACAGTATTTAATGTTGAGCTAAATGGTGAAAACTCTAGAGTTCATGTTGCTTCTAGATCTATTGCTAAAGATAATTCTTATCAAGAATTTATTTCTGATGTAATTGGAAATACTAAATGTTTTGGACATGTTGAGTGTGATGCTATAATTATGGATAATGCAAAAGTTACTTCAGTACCAAAGATAGTAGCAAATAATATAGATGCTAGTTTAGTTCATGAAGCAGTAATTGGAAAAATTGCTGGAGAACAAGTTGTAAAATTAATGACTTTAGGACTTACAGAAAAAGAAGCAGAAGAGCAAATTATAAATGGTTTCTTAAAATAGAAACAAAAAAATTGGCCATTAAAACTCCCATTTGTATTCCTACAAATTGGGAGTTTTTCTTTTACTTTTCTCTTTGTTTTACTACTTCATACATTACTATTCCTGCAGAAACAGAAGCATTTAAAGATGTTATCTTTCCTTTCATAGGAATTTTTACTAAAAAGTCACAATTTTCTTTTACTAGTCTACTCATTCCAAATCCTTCGCTACCAATCACAATTGCAATTGGCATTTTATAATCTTGTTCATAATAATAAGTATCTGTGTTCATATCAGTTCCACATACCCATATATCATTTTCTTTTAAATATTTTATTGTCTCATTTATATTATTAACCCTTGCAATTTTCATATGTTCTACTGCTCCTGCTGAAACTTTACTAACAGTACTATTAACTGCAGCAGCTCTTCTTTTGGGAATTATAATTCCGTGTACGCCCGCTGTTTCCGCTGTTCTTATTATAGATCCTAAATTATGTGGGTCTTCTATTCCATCTAAAATTAATATAAAAGCTTTTTCATTTTTGCTTTTTGCTAGTTCAAGAATATCATCTACATCACAATATTCATAAGGTGGAACAATAGCTATAACTCCTTGATGATTTTCTGTTTGAGACATTTTGTCTAATTTATACTTATCTACTTTGTTTATAACAACTTTTCTTTCTTTTGCAAGTGCTATAATCTTATGGATAGATCCATGTTTTTCTCCGTCTGATATGTATAATTTATTAATATCTTTTCCACTTTCTAATAGTTCTAAAACAGAGTTTCTGCCTTCTACCTGGTCATTAAATGTAGCTTCTTCTCTGTTATTTTCTTTTACTTTATTTTTACTCATTAATTCCTCCAATTTATTTATATACTTCTATTTTTAGAGACTAATTCTTCATAACATTTTCTACATACTGGCACATACTCTTTATCTCCAATTACAATCTCCTGATTTTTTTCACCTTTAAAATAGGAAAAAATAGCATTTTCTGATTTACATACTTCACATATAGATGTCATTTTTTCTACTTTATCTGCAATGCACATTAATTCTCCCATTTTTCCAAACACTTTCTTTTCAGATGTTAAATTTAAACCAGCAATATAGAATTTCTTCCCTTCAGTTGCCATTTCTTCAATTGTATCTATATTCCCTTTAAGAAATTGGAATTCATCTATAAAATAATCATCTGCTTGGAAATTTTTTAGTTCATCTATACTGTCTATATTTATAGCATCTATTTTTCTACCTGTTCTTGAATAAACAAAATCTTTTCCAGCTCTGTCATCTATACTAGGTTTAAATAATAAAACCTTTTTTCCTGCTATTATTTGTCTATCCATTTCGTTAAAAATCTTTTGACTTTTACCACATTTCATTGGTCCAGTATATACATTTATATCTCCCATAATTATTTTCTCCTATTTATATTTTTACCATAAGACATTTATTTTTCCAATTTACTCTTCATCAAGCTTAAGTACACTTAAAAATGCCTCTTGAGGTATTTCTACATTTCCAACTTGTCTCATTTTTTTCTTACCTTTTTTCTGTTTCTCTAACAATTTTTTCTTTCTAGTTATATCTCCACCATAACATTTAGCCAATACATCTTTTCTCATTGCAGAAATTGTTTCTCTTGCTATTACCTTTCCACCTATTACTGCTTGTAAAGGAATACTAAACAATTGCCTTGGAATAACTTCTTTCAACTTTTCTATCATTTTTTTACCACGTTCATAACTATTATCCTTGTGAACTATAAATGATAATGCATCTACACCTTCTCCATTTACCCAAATATCTAATTTGACTAAATCAGCTCTTCTATATTCTTTAAATTCATAATCAAAAGAAGCATAACCTTTTGTTTTAGATTTTAATATATTAAAGAAATCATATATAATTTCATTTAAAGGCAAGTCATATAAAAGTGTAACTCTATTTTCATCCAAATATTTCATGTCTATATAGGTTCCTCTTCTATTCTGACATATTTCCATTATATTTCCAACATAATCTTTAGGTGTTAATATTTCCGCTTTAACTATAGGTTCCTCTATATAAGCTATATCAGTTTGTGGAGGTAAATCAGAAGGATTGTATAACTCTATAACTGTTCCATCAGTTTTATGTACTTTATAAATTACTGAAGGTGATGTTGTAATTAAACTTAAATCAAATTCTCTATCTAATCTTTCTTCTATAATTTCTAAATGTAGTAAGCCCAAAAATCCACATCTAAATCCAAATCCTAATGCTCCTGAAGTTTCTGGCTCATATTCTAATGCTGCATCATTTAATTTTAATTTTTCTAATGCAACCTTTAGATTTTCATAATCAGCACCATCAACTGGATAAATTCCACAATACACCATTGGATTTACTTTTTTATATCCTGGTAATGGTTCTTTGGCTTTATTATTTTTTAAAGTAATTGTATCACCTACTCTAATATCAGATAAACTTTTTATACTTGCTGCTATATAGCCTACTTCTCCAGATTTTAATGAATCTGTTGGTGCATACTCACCAGGTTCAAAATACCCTACTTCTGTAACTGTAAACGCTTTGTTAGAAGACATAAGTAAAATTTCATCTCCTACTTTTACAGTTCCTTCTCTTATTCTAATATACGCTATAGCTCCCTTATAATTATCATATAAAGAATCAAATATTAGTGCTTTTAATGGTGCTTCATCATCTCCTTCTGGACATGGTAAATCTGTTACAATTCTTTCTAAAACCTCTTCGACATTTAATCCAGATTTAGCAGATATACAAGGTGCATCCATTGCTGGAATCCCTATTATATCTTCAATTTCTTTTTTCACTTCTTCTGGTCTAGCATTTGGTAAATCTATTTTATTAATTACAGGTAATATCTCTAAATTATTATCTATTGCTAAATATACATTAGCTAATGTTTGTGCTTCAACTCCCTGACTACTATCTACTACTAATATTGCTCCATCACATGCTGCTAAGCTTCTTGATACTTCATAATTAAAATCTACGTGTCCTGGAGTATCTATTAAATTAAATTCATATACTTTTCCATCTTTAGCTTTATAGTTCATTCTAACAGCTTGTGATTTTATTGTTATTCCACGTTCTCTTTCTATATCCATATTATCTAACACTTGATTTTCCATCTCTCTCTTAGATAATACACCTGTTAGTTCTATTAATCTATCTGCTAAAGTTGATTTTCCATGATCTATATGTGCTATTATACTAAAATTTCTTATATGTTCTTTTTTTGTTTGTCCGCATAATTCCTCCCATTGAAATTTACTTATAAAATTTTATCACATACATAAAACAAAAGCAATGTAATTACTTAAAATTACATTGCTATCGCTCAATTTTAAAAATTATAGATTTTGATAATCATAATTATAATAGTAATCATAGTAATCATCATAATCGTAATCATAATCATAATAGTTATTATAAAGTGTATTTTCTAAACTTGTATTTTGTAAAGCATCCTCTGCATTAAAATATACAAATAACCCTAAACCAATTACTATTGATGACATTAATATACTAACTATTGCTATTGCACATATTACAATTCCTGCAATTCCAACTCCCTTTTTTCCACCTGTTTTTCCTTTTTTCACAACATCAACAATTCCTAATATTAAACCTACTATTGCTGCAACTATGAAAATTATACCTATTACTGGAATAAATCCCATAACAAATGAAATTATTCCTAATACTAATGATGCTACTCCCATTTTATTTTCCTCCCCATATTACTATATTATTCTGAATAACCAGTTACGTTGATTATTTCATCACTTATTTCTTTTACAGTATCAGATGGTTCATAATCTTCTTCTCCAAAAAGTTCTTCATGCAATATTCTAACATTACTTTCTAATGTTACAGGTACTCCATACCATAAATCTAGTGTTATTCCTCTAACATCTTCTGGCCATCCCACACTATCTTTTATATTATAAGAAAATACGCTTGGAATTAAACTAATTATTTCTGTACTACTTATGTTTGTTCTAATATGTGGTAATATTTCATCAGATAGAGAATTTAATTCTCCAATACTTAGTGATTTAGCCTTCTCAAATATAGCTGTCAATACATCTCTCATTCTCTCTGTTCTTTTATAGTCTCCACCTGTAGCATAACGTATACGAGAATAAGCTAATGCTTGATCTCCATCTAAATTATATGTTCCTGATGAAGTAATTCCTGGTATTTGTCCTGTTGCAGCTTCTTCTGAAGTAATACTCATAGTTATTCCACCAATGCTATCTACAACTGTTCTTACTGTTTCAAAATTAACCGCTACATATTCTGTTATATTTAAATCCAAGTTTCTATTTAAAGCACTTAAAGTTAATTGTGGTCCTTCATAAGCATACGCGTGAGTTATTTTATCTAACCCATAATCTTCACCTAAATCTAAATATGTGTCTCTATAAACTGAAAGTAATTTAACATCTTTGGTTCTTTCATTTATACTTACAATTATAATACAATCGCTTCTAGTTCCAGAAAAACTATCATCTCTTGCATCTAATCCTAACAATGCTATATTTCTATATTCTGATAAATTTGCATCTACTTCTTCGTTTATAACTATATCTTCTTCAGCCAAATTATCATACTCCATTTTATCTAATTTGCTTTTTAGTATTGCAAATCCAGCTCCTGCTACAGCTCCTATTATAATTATTAATACAGCTAAAATAATTAAAAATATCTTTAATGCCTTAGGCATTCCTTTTTTTTCAATAGCTCTTTTTCCTTTACTCATTTTTCCTCCTCTTTCCAATACTAAAATTATAAAATAAAAGCTTTTTTTTGTCAATAATTGACTAGAAATATTTAAATCCGAGTAATAATACTCGGATTTAAACTTTCATATCCTAATTTTTTATATTAACTTCTGCTTTTACTTGACTTAATTTATTAACACTTCTAACATGTTCAATTTTATCCCATGATGTATCTCTTTTAAATAGACATTTAAAGTTTATTAATAACCATGAACCTAAAAATAATGGATAACACAATAATCCTTTAATCATTGGTTTTATTTCTCTTTTATCAAGTAACATTATAACTACTGCTGTACCTATTGGTAATAAAAACGTTGGTACAAAATATCTTATACAATTCATAATTAGGTCTGCAGATGTCATTCCATTTGCTGCATAAATTATAAAGTTTAAGCCTAACAATATTAAAGTTAGTATAAACATTGGTATACTTCCCATTATATATAGTAAACCGTCAAAATTCATCATTGTTTTATTTTCTTTAACTGCTACTGCTAATGGTTTTGTATATTCTTTTATACATTGAATATGTCCAACCGTCCATCTTGTTCTTTGTTTCCAGCTTTGTTTAAATCCAAGTGGTTGTTCATCATAAACTATTGCATCAACTGCCCAACCTAATTTTTTACCTTTTATAATTCTTTTTAAAGAAAATTCTATATCTTCTGTAAGAGTCTTTGTATTCCAACCTTCTGGTTTTATTACATCGAATCTTACCATAAATCCTGTACCATTTATAAGTGGTGAAAGGCCTAAATTATATCTTGCTAAATGATAAAATCTATTCATTGTCCAGTAAAAAATTGCATAACCTGCAGTTATCCAGTTGTCTGTTGGATTTTTAATATCTCTATATCCTTGAACAACATCTTCACCTTGACAAAGTTTTTTATTCATATTTTTTATAAAATTACTATCAGCTATATTATCTGCATCAAATATACAGAATGCATCATAAGGTGCATCTTCTTCAATTTTTTGTTGCAAAAACCAATTTAGAGCATAACCTTTAGTCTTTTTAGTTGGATCAAATCTTTCATAAACAATAGCTCCAGCTTCTCTTGCTACTTCTGCAGTATTATCTGTACAATTATCAGCTATTACATATATGTCTAATAAATCCTTAGGATAATCTTGATTTTTTAAACTCTTTATTAAATCTGCTACAACTGCTTCTTCATTATGTGCTGGAATTATTGCCATAAATCTATGATTTTTCTTTTCAATTAATGGTTTATCTTTAAGTTTAATTAAAGAACAAACACTAATTATAATTTGATAAATCCAAAATACTGTTATTATCCATATTAACGCTTGCTGTAGTAAGTATAAATATTCCATATATTTTTTCATCCTTTCTTGTTGAAAAATAATTGTTATTTAACTCAACTCTTTTCCAACGTTTTTATCTCATTATTTATGTTCTTTTCCAACTCTATTATATATTATTTTTCATCCTTCTTAATTATACTATTATATTAATTTTTTTGCAACTATTTAAGAAAATCTTAAAGAAAATTATCTTTTTAAGCGTAAATATCCTAATTCTTCCCACACATTATAAGCTAAATTTAATCTAAATAATAATGTTGGTTTAGCTCCAGCTCGGGAATTTGACAGTTAATTAAATACAAAATCGATATAAGCATTGAAAGTGCTTAATTTTTTTGTCAAATTTTCCT
>CALXPY010000044.1 GCA_944390395.1 uncultured Clostridia bacterium
TGGGGACCAGCGAGTTAGAAAATGTTAAAATTTTGTACCCGAGGTTAAGCAAAATTTTATACATTTTCTTACGAAGTTGGGACGAGCGAGAAAAAACATATTATCACATATTGTGGGAGTAAATTATTAATTATAAGAAAGAGGAAAAATAGAATTTATGAAAAGGATAAAAGAAAAAAGAGGAATAACGCTAATAGCTTTAGCGGTTACAATAATAGTTATTTTAATACTAGCAGGAGTAACAATAGATGCAATATTTAGTGAAAATGGAATAATAAATAAAGCAAAAGAAGCAGCAAATGCTATGAATAATGCAATAGCAAATGATCAAGCAGAACTAAATGATCTATTAGAAGAATTAAATGAAATAATGAATTCAGAATGGGAAAGTAATATAGAAATACCAGATCCAGAACCAGAAAAGCCACCAAAATTAGAAGATACAACAGGAATACAAGATGAAACAATACAAGTAGAAGATGAATATGGGAATAAAGTAACAATCCCAAAAGGTTTTGAAGTAGTAGAAGAGGAAGGAACAACAGTACCAGAAGGAATAGTAATACAAGATAAAGATGGAAATCAATTTGTATGGATACCAGTAGGAAGAGTGTATAAAGATAGTACAGGAACAAATTATAGTGACATACAATTAGGCAGATATACATTTAATACAACAAATGGAACACCAACATTAGTACAAGCGGCATATACAGAAGCTAATTCACGTAATTACGATCAATTGATTGGTATTTCAGGATATCAGGGAGGGATTTGTTATGAATATACAGCGAGGGCAAATCCAGATGGAATAGCACTGGAAAAAGGAGGAGTAAATGCAATAGCAAAAGATCTAGCGGGCTTTGTAGAAAGTGTAAAAGAAAATTATGGATATTATTTAGCACGTTACGAACCAAGCTATGGAAGTGGAAGTAGTGTAACAGATTATAAACCACTTTCAAAAGTTTCAACATCAACGACATTTAGTACATCAACAGTAGGTAGCTTATGGAATAATGTAACACAAATAGATGCAGCTAAAATAGCTAGAAATATGTATAATAGTGATAGTACAGTAGGAGTAGAAAGCGATTTAGTAAATAGTTATGCATGGGATACAGCTATAGTATATATACAAGAAATGGGATATGATAATTACTCTAATAGAGGAGATGGGGGAGGAAACTTAAAAAACACAGGAACATCAGAAGATAAGGCTTGTAATATTTATGATATGGCTTCAAATTCTTATGAACTAAGTACAGAATATTCTTCTTATATGTATAATAGTGTGAATTATCCTTGCGTTATTAGAGGAGGACAGTTTACTAATAGTATTAGTTGTCCAGGTTTCAGGATGGGGACTAGAGCAATTGGGGATATATACTCATTTCGTGTCTTATTATACATCAAATAATTTTTTAAAATAAATTTAGTATAAAATTTCCACTCTTTGGAGAAAATATGTAAAAAGCATATACAAGGAGTGGAAATTTTTAGCATGGAATATAAAGTCTTAAATATAAATGGAGCCGTTTTAGATAAAGCACATTTAGAGCAGTACTTAGAAAAATTGGCATCAGACCATGTAATAATTAATAAATCAAAAAAAGAAACGTATCCAATACCAAGGCTAAAAGAAAATTTTGAATTCATAACATATATATACAATTTACTTAATGAACACATAAAATTAAAAATACCAATTCATCCAGCTGGAGAGTGGATTTTAGATAATTATTATATTATAGATGAAACTGTTAAGGCTATTTGTAAGGAGTTGACATTAAAAAAATATGTTAACTTTTTAGGAGTATCTAATAGTGGATATTATGGTTTTGCAAGATGTTATGTATTAGCATCAGAAATAATTAATTATACCGATGGAAAAGTAGATGCAAAAAATATAAAAGAATTATTGGAAGCATATCAAAAGAAAAAATCCTTAAGCATGGATGAAATATGGAATATAAGTACATTTATGCAAATTGCATTAATTGAAAATATAAGAGAAATATGTGAAAAAATTTATTCTTCTCAAATGCAAAAGTATAGAGTAGAAAATATAATCGAAAGGTTAGTAGAAAATAAAAATAAAGAAGAATTAAAATTTAAATATATAGGAGATTACAAAACACAAGTTAAAGAAATAGGAGAAAAATATCCATTTATAGAGTATATGGCATATAGGTTAAAATCTTATGGTAGAAGGGCATACCCTTTTTTAAACGTGCTTGAAGAGCAAGTAAATAAAATGGGGTTGGATTTGACCGAAGTTATTGAAAAAGAACATTTTGATATTGCTGTAAAAAAAGTATCTATGGGGAATTCTATAACAAGCATTAAAAACTTAAATAGAATAAATATGATTGATATATTTGAAAAAATAAATGGAGTAGAAGATATATTAAAGCAAGATCCAGTCAATGTCTATGATAAAATGGATTACAAAACAAAAATATATTATAGAAATAAAATTAAAGAGATATCTAAAAAAACAAAAATATCTGAAATATATATAGCAAAAACATGCTTAGAATTAGCACAAAATGAATATGATGGAGAAAACAAAAAACAAGCTCATATTGGATACTATTTAATAGATCAAGGAGAAAATTTATTAGAGGAAAAATTAACTGGAAAAAAATCAAATAAAAAAAGTTATAATCAAAAAGCAAAAATATATATTTATGGAATATTAGTTTTAGCAATTTTACTTTCAGCCTTATTTGCAATATATTTAGAAAGTCAAATTTCCAATATAGTTATTAGTATAATTGTAGGTATATTATTAATAATACCTAATCAAATATTGGTACAACAAATAGTACAATATATATTAGGAAAAATAGTTACGCCAAAACAAATTCCTAAACTAGATTTTCAAACAGGTGTGCCAGAAGAATATGCTACTTTTGTAGTAATTCCTACTATTATAAAAAACAAAAAAAGAGTAGAAGAATTAATGAAAAAGCTAGAAGTATATTACATGGCAAATAAAAGCGAAAATATATATTTTGCACTATTAGGCGATTGTTCATCTGGCAAGAATAAAGAAGAAAATTTTGATAAAGAAGTTATTGAAAGTGGAAAAAAATTAACAGAAATTTTAAATAAAAAATACCCTGAAGAAAATTTCCCTAAATTTCACTTTTTATATAGAAACAGAGAATGGAATTCAAAGGAAGAATGTTATTTAGGATGGGAAAGAAAAAGAGGACTATTAAATCAATTTAACGAGTACATTTTAGGAAATTCAAAAAATACATTTAAAGAAAATACAATAGAGAAAGTAAAAGAAAGAATTCCAAAAATAAAATATATAATTACGTTAGATGCAGACACAGATTTAGTACTTAATTCAGGTATAGAACTAATTGGTGCAATGGCACATATTTTAAATAAACCAATTTTAAATAAAAAGAATGATTTAGTTATTTCTGGTCATGCACTTATGCAACCTAGAGTAGGAATAAATTTAAGTGCTATAGGTAAAAGTACATTTACTAAAATTTATGCTGGTAGCGGTGGAACAGATGCATATACTAATGCTATTTCAGATACGTATCAAGATAATTTTGATGAAGGAATTTTTACTGGAAAAGGAATATATGATTTAAAAGTTTTTTCTCAAGTACTTAATAACGAAATTCTAGAAAATACTGTATTAAGTCATGACTTATTAGAAGGAAATTATTTAAGATGTGGACTAGTTTCTGATATATCATTAATGGATGGATATCCAGTAGGATATAACAGTTTTAAATCTAGACAGCATAGATGGATTCGTGGAGATTGGCAAATTATTTTATGGCTTAAAAATCATATAAAAAACAGAAAAGGTGAAATAAAAGAAAATCCTTTAAATACTATATCTAAATTTAAAATTTGTGACAATCTTTTAAGAAGTTCTTTAGAACCAGTAGTAATTTTATTACTAGTTATATTTTCTATTATAGACATAATATACAATATAAATATTTGGCCAATTGTTTTATTACTATTAATAGCAGTTATAATGCCTACAATTATTGATTTGGTTAATAAAATAATATTTAAACGCGAAGAGGTAAAAAAACAAAAAACATTCACAAAAACCATATCAGGAATAAAGGCAAGTGTTATTAGAGGAATTTTGTCAATAGCTTCATTACCAGATAAAGCATATATGAGTATAAATGCAATTATTAAAACTCTTTACAGAATATTAGTTAGTAAAAAACATTTTTTAGAATGGGTAACTGCTGAAGAAGCGGAAAAAAATGCAAAAAAAGATTTGAAATCATATTACATGAATATGTTACCAAATGTTATATTTGGAATATTGGGAATTGTTTTTTCTATTATTGTAAAAGGAACATTTGCTAAAATTTTATCAATTATATTTGCTTTTTTATGGTTAATTGCTCCAATAATTTTATGGAAAATAAGTAAAGAAATTAAAGTTAAACCTGTTGTAGAAGAGCTTTCAAAAGAAGATAAAGATTATTTATATCAAATAGGTAAAAAAACATGGCAATTTTTTAAAGACAACCTAAATTCTAAATGCAATTATTTGCCACCGGATAATTATCAAGAAGATAGAAAACCAAAAATAGTTTATAGAACATCTTCAACCAATATTGGATTGGGATTATTAGCTGTTATTTCTAGTTATAATTTGGGTTATGAAAATTATGAGAATACTATTGATTTATTAGAAAAAATGATAAATACAATAATGTCTATGCAAAAATGGAATGGACATTTATACAATTGGTATAATATAGAAAATTTACAACCTTTAACACCTAAATATGTTTCTTCTGTAGATAGTGGTAATTTTGTTGGATACTTATATACATTAAAAAGTGCAATAAAAGAAATAAGTAATCCAGAAGTAAATTCAAACTATAATTTACAAAAGGAAATCAAAAAGGAAAAAATAGAAGATCTTATAAATAAAATAGATCAATTAATTAATAATACAGATT
This sequence comes from uncultured Clostridia bacterium, assembly GCA_944390395.1. Taxonomy (GTDB): domain Bacteria; phylum Bacillota; class Clostridia; order TANB77; family CAG-508; genus CAG-273. The sequence goes on from CALXPY010000044.1 coordinate 4,974, forward strand.
TTAGTAAGTTATATGATAATGAAAATAGGCTATTTTCAATTGGCTTTAATGTAGAAGAAAATATTTTGACTGATTCATATTATGACTTACTAGCTTCAGAAGCAAGGCAAACAAGCTTAGTCGCAATTGCTAAAAAGGATATTCCACCAAAACACTGGTATAATTTAAGCAGAACTCTAACAGTATTAGATAAATATAAAGGACTAATTTCATGGTCCGGAACTGCTTTTGAGTATTTAATGCCTAATATAAATATTCCAAAATACGAGGGAAGTTTGCTAGATGAATCTTGTAAATTCATGATTATGAGTCAAAAAAAATATGCACAAAAATTGAATATACCATTTGGGATTTCAGAAGCGGCGTTTAATTTAAAAGATCTAAATAATAATTACCAGTATAAAGCCTTTGGAATTCCATGGTTAGGATTAAAAAGAGGATTAGCTGATGAGATGGTAGTTTCATCTTATGGAAGTATTTTAGCTATAACCGATTATCCAAAAGAAGTAGTGGATAACATTAGAAAATTAGAAAAGCAAGGTATGGTTAGCAAATATGGATTTTATGAATCTATAGATTATACACCAAATAGATTAAGTAGAGGCGAAGAATATGCACAAGTAAAAACATATATGGCACACCATCAAGGGCTTATACTATTATCTATTAATAATTTGTTTAATAATAACATATTGCAAAAATATTTTATGGAAAATCCAGAAATAAAAGCTGTTGATATTCTTTTGCAAGAAAGAATGCCAGAAGATATGATTATAACAAAAGAAGAGAAAGAAAAAGTAGAGAAAATAAAGTATTTTGATTACGAAAATTATGTTCAAAGAGAAATAACCAAAGTAAATGGAAAATTAAAAGAAATAAATGTTATTGCAAATAATGACTACAGCATTATTACAGATGAAAAAGGAAATGGATACAGTAAATATGGAAATAATTTAATATATAGATATAAGAAAACAGATGATGTTGATCAAGGAATTGTATTCTATTTAAAAAATATAAAAACAAAAAGAATTTGGACGTCAAATTATTCAAACTATTTAAATAAACCAGATAAATATACAATGTATTTTACACCAGATATGAATAAAATAGTAAGACAAGATGGAAATATTGAAACTACAACTAAAACATTTATAGTACCAAATGAATCAATTGAAATAAGAAGATTGGAATTAAAAAATAGTGGAATGGAAGATGAAACTTTAGAAATAACAAGTTTTTTGGAATCAGTTTTATCTTCAGAATCTCAAGACTATGCACATAAAGCATTTAATAAATTATTTTTAAGATATGAGTTTTTAAATGATACTAATACTATATTAGTTACAAGAAAAAAACGCGAAGAATCGCAACAAGATATTTATTTAGCTGTAAATTTGTATACCGAAAACAATACTATTGGAGATTTAGAGTATGAAATAGATAAAGATAAATTTAGTGGAAGGGGAGGAGGATTTTGCCTACCAAAAGCAGTAGAAAATTCTATACCATTTAGCAAAAAAATAGGTTTAACAATTGATCCAATAGTTGCTATGAAAAGAACAATAAATATAAAACCAGAAGAAAAAGTGGCATTAAATTTAATTATTGCAGTTTCTGAAAATAAAGAAAAAGTTATAGAATATATAAATGAATATACAAATAGTGAAAAAATAAAAAGAAGTATGGAATTATCAAAAGCTAAGAATGAAGCCGAAAATAGATATTTGGGAGTAAAGGGAAAAGATATAATATTATATCAAAAAATACTAAGTCTTTTACTATTTAATAATTCATTAAAAACAGTTAGTTATAGAAATGCAAACTATATTCCTGTAACAGAGTTATGGAAGTATGGCATATCAGGAGATTTACCAATATTATTAATAAAAGTATTTAATCAGAATGATGTAGAAAATGTTGATAAAATTCTACATGCTTATGAATATTTTAGAGTAAAAAACGTATCAATAGATTTAGTAATAATCAACGAAGAAAAAAATAGTTACGAAAATTATACAAAAGAAGCTATAATGAACTGTATTTATAATAATAATTTGGGTTATATGCAAAATATAAAAGGTGGAATATTTGTATTAGATAACTTAAATAATGAGGAAAAAGATTATTTGGAAGAAAGAGCAAATTTAGTAATAAATGCAACAAAAGGAAGTATTTTAAGAAGTATAAAAGACATGGAAGAAGAGTTTTTGGAAAATCAAAAAGAAATAGGTTTTGAAGAGATACCACAAATAATTGAAGAAAATCAAGTAAATAGAGAAAATTTGGATTATGAAAATTTAAAATACTATAATGAATATGGTGGATTTTCTAATGATGGAAAAGAATATATTATAAAAGTAAATAAAGATGAAAGATTGCCTACAGTATGGAGTAATGTACTTGCAAATGAGAACTTTGGAACTATAGTAACAGAAAACATGGGAGGATATACTTGGTATAAAAATAGTAGACTAAATAGGTTAACAGCATGGGCAAACGACCCAATAGAGGATGTACCATCAGAAATAATTTATTTAGAAGATATGGATACAAAAAAATATTGGTCATTAGGACTAAATCCATGTCCAACAGAAGACAATTATTATGTGAAATATGGATTTGGATATGCAAATTATTTGCATACAAGTGATGGAATTACGCAAGAGTTAGATGTTTTCGTGCCTAAAAATGATAGTATAAAAGTACAAAAATTGCATTTAGAAAATAAAGAAATAAAAAGAAAAAAATTAAAAATAGTTTACTATGTTAAACCAGTCCTTGATGAAGATGAAATAAAATCAAACGAATATTTAAAACTTGAATATAATGAAAAAAATAATTTGCTATATTTAAAAAATATAGCAAAACAAGATTCATGTATAATGTATATATCATCTAACGAAAAAATAAATTCGTATACTGGAAATAAAAACTTTTTTGTAGGTAAAGGAAATTTAAGAAATCCAGAAGGAATTAATAAATTAAAATTAGATAATGAAAATAGTCTTTGGAATAATGGAATAATAGCATTAGAATTTAGAATAGAGCTTGAATCTTTAGAAAGTAAGGATATTATTATAAATTTAGGAGCAGGAGAAAAATTATTAGAATGTCAAGATATAGCATATCAATATAATAGTTTAAACAAAGTAAATATGGAATTTTCTAACACCAAAAAATATTGGTCTGATTTAATAAACACTATTAAAGTAAGTACTCCATTAGAATCTACAAATATTTTATTAAATGGTTGGCTTATTTATCAAACTATGTCATCAAGGCTATTAGCAAGAAGTGGCTATTATCAATCAGGTGGAGCATTTGGATTTAGGGATCAATTGCAAGATACTATAGCATTAAAATATGTAGACCCTAATATAATGAAAAATCAAATTTTAAAGCATAGCGAGCACCAATTTTTAGAAGGAGATGTAGAACACTGGTGGCATGAAGAAACAAAAAGAGGAATTCGTACAAGATTTTCAGATGATTTATTATGGCTAGTATTTGTAACAGAAGACTATATTAATTTTACAGGAGACTATAGCATATTAGATATAAAAACACATTATTTAAAAGGTGAAATACTAGAAGAGGGAGTAAATGAAAAATATGATGAATATTTGCCTTCAGAAATAAGTGAAACAATATATGAACATTGTAAAAGAGCGATAGAAAAAAGTTTGAATTTTGGAGAAAATGGATTACCAAAGATTGGTTCAGGAGATTGGAATGATGGATTAAGTAATGTAGGACCTAAAGGAAAGGGAGAAAGTGTGTGGTTAGGATTTTTCATGTATGATGTATTGAAAAAATTTATTCCACTATGTAAGCTAAAAGGAGAAGAGGAATTAGCAAATAAATATGAACAAATTAATGAAAAACTAAAAAGAGCATTAAATACAAATGGATGGGATGGAAGATGGTATAAAAGAGCATATATGGATACTGGTGAAATTTTAGGAAGCTTACAAAACGAAGAATGTAGAATAGATAGTATTGCACAAAGTTGGGCAACAATTTCTGGAGCAGGGGATAATGATAAAAAATATATATCCATAGAAAGTTTAGAAAATCATTTAGTAGATAGGGAAAACGGGATAATAAAATTATTGGATCCACCTTTTGAAAAAAGTAATTTAGAACCAGGATATATAAAATCATATTTACCAGGAACTAGAGAAAATGGAGGGCAATACACCCACGGAGCAATATGGGCAATTGTAGCAGAAGCAATGTTGGGATTTGGAGATAAAGCAGGAGAATTCTTTAAAATGATTAACCCAATAGAACACACCAGAACAAAAGAATCTACTCAAAAGTATAAAGGAGAACCTTATGTTATAGCGGCAGATATATATGGGCAAAGAAATTTAGCAGGCAGAAGCGGATGGACGTGGTACACAGGATCTAGCAGTTGGATGTATGAAGCAGGAATAAAATATATATTAGGACTACAAATAGAAAAAGGAGTTTTAAAATTAAAACCATGTATTCCAAATGATTGGAAACAATACGAAATAAAATACAAATATGGTGATAGTATGTATAATATTAAAGTTATAAATAAAAATAGTAAAAGCACAGGTATTGAAAAAATATATTTAAACGGAAACTTAGTAGAAAATAATGAAATAACTTTAAACAAAAGTGGGGGAGTATATAATATAGAAGCAGAAATTTGAAAAAATATTAATAAAGTGGTATAATATATTTATAGTTAAAAACTTTATTAAAGTTAAAAGGAGAAATGATTATGAAACGGACAGAAAAAATGCACCTTATTAACAACCTGAAAGCAGTTATTGCTTTTCTCGTGGGACTACATTTAGTAGTATCCTATTTAACAAAAGCCCTTCCCTTTGGACTCGAACTTAGTCTTGTTAATCATCCGATAATCTGGACATTATGGGCATACATTGGTTTACCAGTGGCACTTATAGTATTTGCGTATGGACTGTTCAAGCTCATCGGAATGGAAAGATTAGAAAGAATAATTGATAAGATGATGTAAAAGGGAAACCAGCTGGAAACAGCTGGTTTTTATGTACACTAATATAAGGCTTCTTTAAAATTTCTATTAGATAAAAAACTTCGATAACAGATGTATACAATAGCAATACTGCAAAAATTAAGAAGAAAATTCAAAAGTTAAATTTGTTAAAAACTTGACAATTAAAATACGTTAATATAAAATTTAACCAGCGAAATTGAAAAATAATTAATCTAATTCTTTTCCAATTTGTATGATAAGAGGAGGAAAACAAGCATGAAGGCTAGAACCGTTGCAGTTGTAGAGAGAGAGAGAGAGAGAGAGAGAGCTATGTTTTAGAGAATAAAACAGGTTTAGTTTTTGTACCTAAATTCAAAGTATATTATGTAAATTATAGAACGTTTCAAATTGTTTTGAAGCGTTCTTTTTGTGCGCTTTTTTCACAGAGTTTTACTAGTGGATATATATGAATTTTTTTCTTTTATAAAATTGCTTTACAACCTAAGTTATATATATTATTTTCAAAAACACGGTCTCCAAGCTCACGGGTCACACCCCCGCCTCAAAGGGCTGTCGAC
>CALXPY010000045.1 GCA_944390395.1 uncultured Clostridia bacterium
TTTTTAAACCAAAAAATCCAACTCTTATCGAGCTGGATTTTTTGGTTCTTGGGCTCCTATTTCAGGACACCCTCTTTCTATGGTGCATTCTGCATAATATTTTAAATATGTTCGTATTCAGTAACTGCTACTGAAGCAGTATTATACCAATTGCTGGTTATTGAAATCTTATAATCACCTCCATCGCAAGGATCAACTAACGTAAAATTATTTATTTTACCATTAGAACTTACAGTTTTTGAAAATACTAATTTTGATCCATCATATACCTTAACAGTACAATGATTATTAGCAATATCGGGATATTCACTATTTGGAGTAACTAATATTTGCATTTTTAAGTTAACTCCTTTTTTAGGAGAAACTGTTTCAGATATAGTTTGGTTAAATTGAAAATGCAAATTAATTGGTCCCCATAAATTAGTGGCTCGTGGAGAAATTTCATATCTTTCAATAGCTTCTCCACAATGATTAGTTGGAACTACGTCCCCTGTAGCAAAAGCTGAGATACAAGAAACACTAGATATCAGGCATACTGCAAAAATAACTTTAAAAAAATTTTTCATAATGTCATTCCTCCGTAAGTTAATGTTATGCACCATAGAATAAGTTTTTAGTTCTTCTAAAAACTTATTCTATAATATCATAAATAAATCTATATGTCAATATTTACTTATCAAGTAACAGGGTAATTTCATCGATTATGACAAAATTGTAATATTCCCAATAACTGTTAATAGCAATTTATCATTAAGCAAGCAGTTAAACATACTAGATTTAACTGTTTGCTTTTTGTTTTGTAAGTAATTTTTATGAACACTTACTCCCATTTTTCTAAATATATTTATATTCTCTTGCGCCCTTTGTGTTAGTAATTTACATCTATCTTCATCATAGGTTACATCTAATATATGATGCATGCTTTCTATCTTCCAGTGATTTCTAGTATATCTTAATAAATTTTCAGCTGTTGTGTTTTTACTACTTAGATAACAGCTTGTTTCTGTTGTTTTCTTTCCGTCTTTTTCTACTTCTCTTTTTACTGCAAATATTTTCTTTAATCCTTTCCATTCTGCTATGTAATCTGTAAAAAATTCTATTTCATTTAATACATAACACGTTCTCTTTTCTATTCGCCCATGACCTTTCTCTGTTGTACTAAATATCTCATATTCACAATCTTTATCTGTTTCATTTATATATTTATCGTCAAACATAGCATATACATCTTGATAGAAATTTCCTTGATTTGCTTTTAATTGTAAAACATAATCTCCTTTATTTTTTATTATTGTTTCTGCAGTTTCCTTTTGACAATGCATTGCATCTGCTGTCACTACCATCCCTTCTATATTTAACATTTCTATTAATTCTTTTACTGCTGGTATCTCATTGCTTTTACTATCTACTGTTATTTGACCTAGTGATATACCTGTATCTGTGTATGCTGTTACTATATTCATCATTGTTTCAATTGTTTTTATTGCATCTGTTGATTTTATAGCTTTTCCATCTAACATGATTTGACTTGGATTACTTTTTATTAGAGTATTTAATATTCCTACTATACTTAATGATAGCCATTTCGGATTAACCATTACCATTACTCTTGTTAGTGTTGCTTTTGATGGTATTGCTTTTATATTAAATTCTTTTTCTAAAAATTCTTTTTTATTTTCTCCGTAATCTATTATTTTATCTAATTCATCCATTCCACATAATACTGCTACCATTACTAATTTTAAAATATCTACCATCGGATATATTACATTTGCCTCGCATCTTGGGTCTTCTATTATTCCAAAATACATATTAAATATTTCATTTTCTTTCATTCCTATCACCGTTTTATACTTTATCATATTTTATCAAATATTACAATTTTGTCATAATCGATGAAATTACCATGATCAAGTAATAAAATGTTTGACATAGGTTATAAAAAAGTATATAATTAGCTTATAAAAAACAATAAAAAATAAGAGAATTATTATGGATGAAGGGATTTATCTATGAATATACCAAAGAAACTTGCAATAAAGAATGTAAAAAACAATAAAAAAAGAAGTATAACCACTGTAATAGGAATTGTTATTGCGATTGTTTTTATATATTTAATATTAACACTAATAGTTAGTTTTAATATATCTACGGAAAAAATGGCTAAAACAACTGCAGGTGATTATCATATTAGATATTATGGTGTTAGTTTGGAGGATGTGAATACACTTAAAAGTTATACAAAATCTGCAGATATTGATAAAATAGGGATAACACAAGAATTAGGAGTTGTAGAATTTAAAACTGGTAACAAGTTTAAACAAAATTTATATATAGAAGCTTTTGATGAATTTTCATTAAATAATAGTGGCTTACAATTAATTGAAGGGAGACTACCTGAAAATGAAAACGAAATTGTAATTTCTGAATTTTGTATTAATAATGGGGATATTAATTTAAAAGTCGGAGATGAAATTAATCTTAAACTAAATGATGATATTAATAAGGAAAATATAAAATACAAAATTGTGGGAATTATAAAAAGACCATATATTGAAATTCCAGAGTTAAAGGGTTATGCAGCTATTACAGAATTGGAAAAGACTAGAAAAGAAAAAGAATGTAATATTATAATAAGATTTAATAATCCACAAGGAATATATTCTTTTGAAAAAGTAATGGAAGATGTAATAAAATATGATTCAAGTGAAGAAAATACGGATCTATTATATTCACAAGGTGTATATAGTGGAATTGACAATAAAAGAAGTTTAGAAATTTTTGCTATTATGTGCATATTAATAGTGGCCATAGTAGTATGGATATTAATAAAAAATAGTTTTAATATTTCTATTGTAGAAAAAGAAAAATATTATGGAATACTTTCATCTGTGGGAGCCACAACAAAACAGATTAAAAGAAGTGTAATTTATGAAAGTATTATATATTTACTAATTGCATTGCCAATTGGTATAGTTTTAGGTATTTTAATTAGTTTATTTTTAATTGAAGGAACACAAGATATCTTATTACTAGCTAATGTATCTACATACTTTAAACTAGAATTTATTATATCCATTCCTGTAATTATTTTGACTACTATTATAACATTTATAATTACATATTTAGCCACATATAAAAGTGCACAAAAAGCTACTAGATTATCAGATATAGAAAAAATAAGAAATAATAAATATGTAAAAAATAAAAAAATAAAGAGTAAAAAAGGTGTAGAAAAAAATTTAGCATACAAGAATATTATAAATAATACAAAAATGTTTAGAGTTACAAGTATATCTATTTGTACAAGTATAATTTTATTTATTTTAATTACATGTATTTCAAAATATATATCAGGAGCAGTAGAAGTATATAATGCTGATAGATACAATATTAAAATTGGATTTAATGGAAATATAAATGCAGAGGAAGAATTGGAATATATTAAACAAATATGTGAATTAGATAATATTAATTACTATAATATAAATGAAAGTTATCAATTAGGGGTTGATAGAGAGTTCAAAGGTATATCAAAAGAAATTTATGATTCTTATAGATATATTGAAGTACAAGTATATTTAGTTGATGATAAAGTATATGAAAAGTACACAAGAAGTTTAAATATTTCTGAAAAAGAAATTAATAATGGAGGTATATTAATTAATGAATTTAATACTAATTATTATACTCAAGATGATAATTATTTAGATTATAAATTAGCAGATATTAAAGAGGGAGAAAAACTCCCAATTTTAATAAATGGTGAGAAAGTTGAAATTCCAATAACAAAAATAGTTGATGAAAGTTATGAAAAATTTTGGATGAAAGAAGAAGGAATACCATCAAATAAAGAAGTAGCATCACAGCCGGAATTAGTAATTAATTTAAATAACGAATATACTGCTAAAATTTTAGAAAAATTGAATAATAAATATATAACAATTAATATTTCTTCAAGTAATCCAAATGAGTTAGAAAAAGAAGTTAATAAATTATTTAATGAAGATATACTAGATGTGTATAATTATGAAAGACAGCAAATAGAAAATAATAATAGGTTAATTATTATTAAATTATTTTTATATGGATTTTTATCAGGGATAATTCTAATATGTATAGCCAATATGTTTAATGTAATTGTTGCAAATATTCAATTAAGAGAGCATGATTTTAGACTAATGCAACAAATAGGAATGACAAGTAAACAATTTAAAAAAATGATTAATTATGAAAGTAGTATTTATGGAATAAAAAATTTAATTATAGCAATACCAATTGCAATAATATTATCATATTTAATTAGTATATTTTATTTTGGTAATATAACTGATTATTATTTTCCTTTAATTCCAATAGTATTATCTATAATTTTTTTATTAATAAGTATTAATTTTGTAATGAAAATTGCAGTAAATAGAATAATAAAATATAAATAAATTTATAATAAAGGATAAGTAAAAATCTTTACTGATTTTTAACTTATCCTTAACTATTTTCTTAACTTTTTAATGATAAAATAATTTCTAGAAAGGAGAGTAATATGGAGTATATTTTAGAAACAAAAAATCTTGAAAAAAAGTACAAAAAATTTAAGGCAATAAGTAATCTTAATATGCATATACCAAAAGGTGCAATATATGGATTAATAGGAAAAAATGGAGCAGGAAAAACAACATTAATTAGGCTTATTTGTGGCCTTCAAAAACCTACAGCTGGTACATATTCTATTTATGGAATATCAAACGAAAATAAAAAAATAATTGATGCTAGGAAAAGAATAGGAGCAATAATAGAAACGCCTTCATTATGCTTAGATATGACAGCGGAGGATAATTTAAAAGAACAATACAAAGTTATAGGACTTCCAAATTATGATGATTTAAGTACATTATTAAAATTAGTTAGGCTGGATGAGACAGGCAAAAAAACAGCTAAACATTTTTCATTAGGAATGAAACAAAGATTGGGATTAGCTATTGCTTTAGTAGGAAATCCGGATTTTCTTATTTTAGATGAGCCTATTAATGGATTAGATCCAGAAGGTATTATAGAATTAAGAGAACTAATTTTAAAGTTAAATAAAGAAAGAGGAATTACTTTTTTAATTTCTAGTCATTATTTAGATGAATTATCAAAAATAGCTACTTGTTATGGATTTATAAATAATTGCAAAATTGTAAAAGAAATTAGTAGCGAAGAATTGGAGCAAGACTTTAGAAAAAGAATTCAACTAAATGTAAGTAATGTAAAAGAATGTGTTAAATACTTAGAAGAAATTAATATGCCATATAAAGTTATTTCTAATGAAACTATTGATATTTATGAAAAAATAAATGTCTCTGAACTAGTTATTGCACTTTCTAAAAGAGATTGTACAGTAAATGAATTTAGTGAAAAAGGTGAATCTCTTGAGAATTATTATTTGAATTTAATAGGAGGTGCAGAAAATGATTAAATTATTAAAAGCAGGATTTTTTAGATTAAAAAAAGAAGTTATATTTTGGCTATTTATATTTTTAACTATAGGAATTGCAGGATTTACTTTATTTCAAAATATTGATCAATCACGAGAAATTATAATAGACGAATTATTGAATCAATATATAATGTATATTGGATTATTAATTTCCATATTTGTAAGTATATTTGTAGGAAAAGAACATTCAGAAGGTATAATTAGAAATAAAATAATGGTTCGGTCACAGTAGAGTTTCTATTTATTTATCTAATTTAATTATTAGTGTGTGTGCATCTATTTTGTGTGAGCTAATTTATGTTATAATTATTTTAGCAATTGGAATACCTTTGTATGGAAATATACAGATGTCAATGCCTGATTTTGCAATGAATTGTTTAAATACCATTTTAATAATAATATCTTTCTGTACTATTTTTAATTTTATATCACTTATATGTTCAGAAATAACTGTTGCAACTACAATTAGTATGCTTCTTTTTATAGCAATGTTTATTGCACAAGGAGCCTTTGCAATAACAGCTACAGCATCTCCATACATTATTCATTTTGATACAGAAGGAAATGAAATAATTACACAAGAATTAGATCCAAGATATCCTGGAGATGCAAAAGTAAAAATGGCTAAAACAATTTATTTTTTAATTCCAGAAGGACAAGCAATGAGAATTGGATCAACTGAAACAGAATATCTATATGAAATGCCAATTTATTCTATTATATTTATAAGTATTTTAAATATTGGAGGAATTTATATTTTTTATAAAAAAGAATTAAAATAGGAGGAAAATGTGAATATTTGGTTATATGTTATAATTTTTATATTAGTTTTAATTTGTATATTATTAATAATAAAAATAATTAATATAAAAAAAGCGCTTAAAGGAATAGAAAAATCATTAAATAATATTCTAAAATCAGATACAAATAATTTAATAACTACATCATCATCTGATAAATATATAAAAAATTTAACCATTATTTTTAATAATGAATTAAAAATAATGAGAGATCAAAAATTGCAATATAAAAATGGAAATCAAGAATTAAAAAGAACAATAACCAATATTTCACATGATTTAAGGACTCCACTAACAGCAATAAAAGGATATATTGATTTAATAAAAGAAGAAAATTCAAATAAGAAAAATGAAAAATATATAAAAATTATTGAAAAAAAGTCAAATGAATTAGTTGAACTAACGGAGCAATTATTTGATTTTTCTAAAACATTAGACATGAATATTGAAATAAATAAAGAAAATTGTTGTATAAATGAAATATTAGAAGAAACGCTGGTAGATTATTATACAATATTTAAAGAAAAAAATATTAAACCAGAAATATTATTATGTGAAGAAAAAGTTTATAGAATGGTAAATAAAGCTTCTATAGTAAGAATTTTTGAAAATATATTATCTAATATATTAAAATATAGTAATAATAATTTTAAAGTTGAATTAAAAAATAGTGGAAAAATAATATTTTCTAATAAAGCTACTAATTTAGATGAAACAACAGTACAGAAAATTTTTGATAGATATTTTACTGTAGAAAATGCTAAAAAAGCAACTGGATTAGGACTATCTATTGCAAAACAATTAGTAGAATTAAATAATGGAACCATTAATGCTAAATACATAAAAGACATATTAATAATAGAAATAGAACTAATTTAAAACTCAAAAAATGAGCCATATTTAATTGGCTCATTAGTAAAATTGGCACGAGAACAAAGACGCGACATGTTAGTTAACTAAAATGTTAGAGTATTGAGATCATTTCGCTTTTGTTCTAAAACGAATATCATCTCCAAAGAAATAGCAAATATTATAATTACCGACTATTCTTGAAACTATTCTTTCATCATAATTATTAAATAAATTTTGTAGGCTTAAATTTGTAGAAATTATTGTTTTAGTAGATTTATTATTTAATAATCTAGTATTTAAAATATTAAATAATTCAGTTAATTTAATACTATTTTTGCCTTCAGTACCTAAGTCGTCAATAATTAATAAATCAACATTTAAAATATTTTCATATATATTATTAGGTACGTTTTGTTTCCCGAATTTATAGTCAATAATTGTATCTAACATTATAGGAGCTGTTTGATAAAGAACAGTCTTTCCTTTTTTTATTAATTCATTTGCAATTGCACTAGATAAAAAGGTTTTTCCTAATCCTGTATTTCCAGTAAATAATAAATTTTTTTCATTTTCATCATCAAAATTATTAATAAAATTCATGCAAATATTTTTAATTAATTCTATATTTTCACGAGGGGAAATATCGGAATTATATTTTTTTTCGTCAGCAATATTAGAATAGTAATTTAAATTAAAATTATCAAAAGTTTGATTTCGTATATTATAAATATTTGACTTATTATATTCTATGTCATACATTTTCTGTTTTAAACAAGAACACATTTTAGTAGTATAGCCTTCTGTAATGTATCCAGTATCCTTGCATTTATCACATTCATATTTTGGCAATAAATAGTCTTTATCTTTAGTAACTTTTAATAATAAATCAGACTTTTGCTTTTTTAGTGCATTTATTTGTTTATTTAAATTATCTAAAATTTTAGAATTATTATTTTTTATTAATTCCTTTGTTGAAGAAATAGCAAGACTACTAATTTTTTCATCTATTTCTTCAAATTGGGGATATTCTTTATATAAATTTTCTTTTCTTATTTGTAGATCGTTTTCACTTTTTAATCTCTTCTTTTCATATTCAGTTAAAAGAGTTTTTAAAGTAGTATTATTCATTTTAAGAACATTTCCCTTCTTTATTAAGATTTTTTGTTAGCATATAGCTCATTTAAATTTGTATAAGTACGCTGATCATATTTTTGATAATTTGTAGTTTTTTCTAGCTCTTTTATATTTTTATTTTTTTGCTTTAAATCAGCCAAATATTTTTGGATTTCATCAACAGTTTTTAAGTTTCTGTCATGCCAATCTGTTAACAATTTATCCAAGTAATCAAAATTAGGATTTGCTTTAGAAGTAGTCTTCTTTAATGCAATTTCTATTACTTCTAATGGATAATTATAATCTATATTCCATTTTTCTATATAAGCAAATTCATATTGAGTTAATCCTCTATTTAATCCCAATTTTTTAGATATAGAATTAGCTATTTTATTTATTTTCTCTTGTTTTTCATAATAACTTTCAAGATCATTATATGTTTTTATATTATTTTTTGACCAAGCATCAGCAACTGCTTTTATATAATTTCTATGCAAAGCAGATTTATCGAAGCAATATGAAAATAAAGCTATCATTACTTCTTCATCAAAAGAATATTTTTTAAACCATAACTCAATATCAGGATACCATGTAGTAGGCATAAGACCTGAAAAGTATTTGTTATTTATATATTCAATTGCATTTGCTCTTTTTTGGCTTTCAGCAGATTTTTGAACTTGTTCAGCAGATAAAGAAGATTTTGGCTTATATAATTTATATAATTCAATCTCTTGTAAATTATTTAAAATATATCCATTACTTTTTTTAGTTAAAACTTCTTGCTCTTCCCAATATTTAATAGCATCTTGAATAGTATTTAATGATAAACCTAATTTTTTACTTAAATCATTTATTTTAATATCTTTATCATATTTTGATAGAAATAATAAATATAAATATACTTTTATAAAATCACCATTTGCACTTGACAAATATTCAGAAAAAAATATATCTGGTATTTGTGTACTTGAAAATAAAGGTAATTGGTCGTTTTGCTCTAACTTCATATAAAAACCCCCGAAAAATGTACTTGTCAAATTATATCATTTTCGATCGGTTTTTACAATATTAAAAATAATGTATAAGATGTTATAAAATGGAGATTGATATAGAAAATATCATATTTCTTGACAATAAAAAATAATTAGTATAAAATAAAAAAGAAAGGTGAGATTAAAAGTATGAAAGTTAAAACCGTTGCCGTTGTAGAGAGAGAGAGAGAGCTATGTTTTAGAGAATAAAACAGGTTTAGTTTTTGTACCTAAATTTCAAATGTATTATGTAAAATATAGAACGTTTCTTATAAATAGGAGACGTTCTTTTTGTGCGCTTTTTTCAAAACATTTTACTAGTGGATATATATGAGACTTATTTTTAAAATTGCTGTACGAGCTAAGTTATATATATTATTTTCAAAAACACGGTCTCCAAGCTCACGGGTCACACCCCCGCCTCAAAGGGCTGTCG
>CALXPY010000046.1 GCA_944390395.1 uncultured Clostridia bacterium
AATCGCTATATATATATATATATATATATTTACAAAGAATAATAATATATATATATATATAAGGGAAATGACATTTTAAAATAGTCATTCCCCACTTTCCCCACTTTCCCCACTTAAAATATAAATATATATATTGCAAAATTAAAAACACACAAAATTTTAATAAATTAAAAAAATGTGTGTTTTTTTTTGTTCTTATATATATATATAATATTTTTTTTGAGCGGGGAAGTGGGGATGAACCATAAAACTATTGAGAATGTAAGGATACGCTGCCCAAGATGGCTGGGGAACGATGGAGAAAACAGGGGAAAAAAGTGGGGAATATATAAATAAATTAATGGGGATAAAATTTTTTATAATTATTTACACATATTTTTTTAAAAAACCTATTGACTATTTTTTCTTTAATGATATAATTTCAAGTATAAAAATATTATATAAAAAAAGTGAAGGAGTAATTATGAAAAAAGAGGAATATAATTTAGAAAACAATATAAAAGTAAATCAAACAGAGAAGATAAATATAGCTATAGAGCCAGGATTAAAGAAATCTTTTAAGATAAAGTGCATAGAAAATAATACTGAAATGTCGAAAGTTTTAAAAAATTTCATTTATGAATATATAAAATAGTTATTAAAACTTATGAAAGAGGTAATAGGTATGCATATAGAAGAAATAATTAAAAGATTTCCAGGTGCAAAGTTAATAGGCAAAGATAGCTACCAATGCATTTGCCCATCTCATCGGAGATAAGAAAGCCTCATTAACCATAACCGAAGAAGATAATAAAGTATTAATGTATTGTCATGCGGGTTGCGAAACCAAGAATATATTAGCTGCTGTTGGACTACAAGAAAAAGATTTATTTAATAATATTCAAGAGAAACCTAAAGTAATTGCAGAATATATATATACAGACGAAAACAATAAACCATTATATAAAGTAATGAGATTTGAACCAAAAAATTTTATTCAAGCGAAATATGATAATGGAAATTGGGTTTTTAAAATGACTGGGGTGAATTATGTTTTATATAATTTGCCAAATGTAATAAAGTCAGATATTGTATATTTTGTAGAGGGAGAAAAAGATGCAAATAATCTTAATAGTCTGGGCTTAGTAGCAACTACGACAGCTGGTGGAGCTTCTAGTTTTAAAAAAAGAGCAGAAGAATATATAAAATATCTAAAAGATAAAACAGTATATATTATTCCAGATAATGATAAAGCAGGATATAAATATGCAGACGATATAAAAGATGCGTTATTAAAGAATGCAACTAAAGATGTAAAAATATTAAAATTAAATAAAATTTTACCAGACCTTAAAGAAAAACAAGATATATCTGATGTGTTAAAAGAATATGGACCTCAAGATACTTTAAAAATATTAGAAAAATTACAGAATTATGAAGTTTTAAATATTGAAATGAATTTATCTCAAGAAAATATATTTTCAATTGAGCTTTTTGAGAAATTATATGAATATGAAATAAGTGATATTAAAAATTATTTTAAATTATATTCTGAGATAAAAGAATTTTGTAGACAAAAGAGAATAACTGGTTTTGATAAAAATTATAAAATATTTAAAGAATCTAAGCAAGAACCAAAAAGTATAGACATAAATAGAAGTATTGTTTTTCCAGGGATGGAAGAAACAATATATAATACAAGTAGATATGAACTTGATAGTAATGGTTTTATATATGAGATTCTACCTAATATTGCAAGAATATTAGTATGCTATCATCCTATTGTTCCTATAGAAAAGTATAAAAACTATGAAGATGGGTCTGAAAAAATAAAAATTGGTTATTATAAGAATAATGTTTGGAATTATATCATTGTAGATAAATCTATAATAGCAAGTAATCAATCAATAATAAGACTTTCGGACATAGGAATATCTGTAACATCTGAAACAGCTAAGTTTTTAGTTAAATATTTAGCAGAAATAGAAAACTTAAATAAAGATAAAATACCAGTAAGTATATCTGTTTCAAGATTAGGATGGGTTGGAGAGAATATATTAATGCCTTACTCTGATGAGTATGAGTTTGATAATGAGAAAGATATGCCTAATATAAAAGAAAAATTTGGCGAAAAGGGAAATTTGCAAGATTGGGTTGACTTCTTTAAAGAAAGAAGAAAATATAATAATATTTCAAGAATAATTATGGCATCAGCTGTTGTTTCAATTTTATTGAAAAAGATAAAGCAAAGTGGTTTCACATTACATATTTGGGGAACAAGTGAATATGGCAAGACAGTAGCATGTATGGTAGGACAGTCCATTTTTGGAAACCCATCCCTAAATGATGACAAAGGAATTGGAATAAACTTTAACTTTACGACTGTAGGTCTTGAATATAGATTGAATACTTATAATAATATTCCATTGTTTATAAATGAAATGCAACATCAAAAAGATGCTAAAGATTATGATAAAATACTATTTTTAATAAGTGAAGGTAAAGGTAGAACAAGAAGTACTAAGGTTGGAGGATTAGCCAGAGAAAATTCTTGGAATAATGTTGTAATAACTAATGGTGAAAAGAATATTATTAAAGAAAATAGTAATGCAGGAGCATATAATAGATGTATTTCTTGTGAAACAACTAGTCATACTTATGAAAACTTAAGTGAAGTTGCAGACTTTGTAAAAGATAATTATGGAACCCCAATAAGAGAAATTTTAAAACATATAGATGAGTTTGATTATAAAAAGATTTATAACTCATATATTGATGAGTTAAAAGATGATGATACAACGAACAAACAGAAAATATTAAAAGCATTAATTTTGTTGGGAGACAAGGTAGTTGTTGATACCTTATTTAAAGATGGCTTTTATTTAACTTTAAATGATTTGGCAGATAAAACCATTAGTAAAAAAGATATTGCTATAGAAGAAAGAGCTTATGAGTATATAAAAGATTGGTATGTATCAGAAAAAAGACATTTCTTAACAGAAGAAGGAGATACTATTGCTAATCAAGATATAAAAGTTGAAATATATGGTAGAGAGATGAAAGATGGATATGTTGCAATTATACCTACGGTTTTAAGGAAAGCATTGCAGGCTAATAGTTTTGACTTTAATGAGGTCGTAAATGCTTGGAAACTAAAAGATTATATAAGACATGAGAAGAACAGAAATACTTTAACGGTTCAGATAAATAATTCAAGTAGTAAATTTATTGTATTAGATATTAAGAAGGATATACTAGAGAATATAGACACGTCAGATGATGAGTTTGAATTACCTTTTTAGGAGAAAATAATGGATAATTTCGAAATGTTAAGCATAAAAGCTTATAAAGAGGAAAAGATTGATGAAAATAATAACATTATTGATAAATATTATTATTTGAAATTAAAAGATTTATATTTAAATTACAGATGTGGGAAAATAACACAAGGAAAAGCTGAGATAAGAAAGAAAAAACTAAAAAATAATTATAATTATGAACTGGAATATTATAAAAAGTATATCGCTATCTGTAAAGAATATAATGATAATAGAATAAAAATAGAATACAATTTAAGTCAAATAGAAAAAAGTAATGATAAAAATGAAATTTTAAAGTTATCATTAGAAATAATTAGCAAAATGATAAATGATGAGGAGTTTTTGAAAAGGAATTTAAACAAATTGACTTTTTAATATTGATATGATATTATTTATATATAAAGGATAATATGTTTATGAATTAAGGAGCCTTAATGAATTATTTAGACAATTTATATACTTTAGCTGAAATTGCAATAAATCATAATTTTCCAAGTGGGAAATTAGGCAAATTAACACATTTCATGAATGAAAAAGATGTTGAGAAAATAAAGAAAAACTTTCCAGAACTTACAAAATTTATTCCATTTTGCAAATGGTATATTATACAAGGTAAGAATGTTTTAGCAATGTCAGCTTATATATATGATATTTATAGGGACACAGGACTTTTGCCTAACATAGAAGACTTTGACTTTAACCCTACAACTGAAAAACTAGAACATTGGCAATATATTAATCCTTTAAATTTTGAAATAAATCCTAATGATGGTTTTGACTTTGCAAAAGAAATATTTCCTGATTGTGACTTATGGAACTTGTTTTTATCAGGAAGTGCAAGGATGGATTATTATGAAGGAAAGAAAACAAGTTTAGAACAAAGAATTAAATATGCTATTGTAGAATATATGATAAGAAGACCTCAATTTTATTCAACAGAAGATTTCGCAGACAATAAAATATTACATAAAAAATATAATAAAGATTATAAGAAAGGAGGAGAGTAATATGGCAGAAATAGTTTATAAATGCAAATCAAAAAACAATAAAAACGTCAGAGATAATGAATTGAAAATTTTAAGGAAAAATAGAACTTTAGGTTTATGTTTTGAATTTGGTGAAAACGAAATGAATCTAAAGAAAAGGTTTTATAATGATGAAAAAACATTTGAGGAAGATTTTGCATCGCTTCAAAAAATAAAAAAAGATATAGAAGAAAAACAATCAAAAGATGCTAATCAAGAGATTAGCAAAAATAATGATAAAAAAGACAGTAAAAAAGACTTATTTTAATAATACTAAATAATTCAATGATTTTTATCATTGAATTATTTAATATCTAAAAAATAATAGAAAATATATGTATAGTAAGAAGGTGATTTCTTTGGCAGAGAATAAAAGTGGTAAAATGTATCAAGCAAACAGAGGTAGCAAATCTAATAATTTTGAGACTAATACGAAGACAGAAGATTTAGCTTTAGTCAATGCGGTATTTACCCCTCCAGAGCAAGAAAATGTAGAAGCAAGTCAAGAAGAAATCAAAGATACAATTGTATATGAAAATGGAGCAACATCAATAGATTTCATGATGCCCGAAGATGAAAGGGAAATATTAGAAAAAAACTTAAATAATTATAGCGATTTGAAGAAAATGCAAGAAGTGTTAAATATTGCAAAAAAGAATAAAGCTATTAGTGAAGATTTAAAGTCCCTAGAAATAATAAGTAAATTAGGTGACTTCTCTAATAAAATATTTGACATGTTAATGGATGAAAAGAATCTAGCTGTATTAGAGCAATATATTCAAAGAAAATTTGAAGAAGGAGATATTGCTAAGGCATATAAAGAAGTTGGTTTGTTAAATAAAGCAATGTTAGATGCAAGAGAAGGTATGATACAAAAACTAAAAGCAGGTAGAAGTGGTAAAAAAGCTAAGATTGCATTAAAATTTACAAATGATAGTGGAGAAGATTATCAATTAGGAGCTGAAATAGATGTATGATGATGATATATTAGAAGGTAAATCTAAGCTTTTAATTGAAGCTAGAAAGAATACTGGAACTTGCTTAGAATGTGGCAAACCATTTGAACAAGGCTTTAGAATAAATAAAAAGACGGGAGAAAAAATATTTAATAAATTTAAATATTGTCCTAGATGTAGAAGTAAAATAATAAAAGGTGAAGATTCAGGAGAGACTAATGTTTCAATTAAGTATGAACCATATCCTTGGCAAGAAAAATTTCATGCTTCAAAAGCTAGATATAAAGTTGTTTCTGGAGGTGCGAGAATTGGTAAAGATAGAGCTTGTACAATGGAATTTACTAATAAATTTGTAACCATGCTTAATGAGGAAAGAGATTATACTTTTGTACCGAAAGTTCATGGTTGGATAATTGCACCTACGTATAAATTAGCAGGACAATTAATAAGAGAAATGATGAACTCGTTTCCAAGAGAATTAGTTGTAAATTATGATAGAGAAAACTATGCAATTGAAACTGTTAATGGAGGTCTAATAGAATTTCGTTCAGCTGATGACCCTGATTCTTTAGTATCTGTTGGTCTTGATATAGTATGGATAACAGAAGCTGCTCGTATTAAGAAATTTGATGTTGTTATAGGTAATATTACTGACCGTTTAGATTCACCAGGACGAGGACCTAATGGAAACGGAGGTTTATTATTAGTAAACAGTTCTCCTAGAGGAAGAACATATTTTAATGAAATATGTAAATGGGGAGTAAAAGATGGAGCAAAACAAAGACCACAATGGGAAACTTTTTATATTTCAAGATGGGATGTTCCAAAATTTGCAAACCAAAGATATAAATATTTTAATCCAGAAACTTTTAGGTGGGAGCTAGATGAACCTAAGTTTCCTGGAGACAGAACATATGAAGATGATTTAAGACTTTCACGTTCTGATAGACAATATAGAGAAGATATTGAAGGTTATCCATCAGATGAAGATGGAACACAATTCCCTAATTTTAGAGATACAGCAGTTATAGAAAAACCAAATATATCAAGGGAGGAACTTAAAAAATATATAAAAAGTATAAAAACTCCTAACCCATATTATACATATAGTATTGGTTATGACCCTGCAAAGCAAATAGATGGTGCTTGGCTTATAGTTTATTGTGAGAATACAGGAGAAGTAGTTGAATTGGTTAAGTTAGAAAATATGCCATATACAGTACAAATAAATATTCACATAAAGCAATTAGTAAAAAAATGGAATTATGCAATGGTACGATATGGAAAGACTGGTCTGGGTGAAGCACTAGAAGATTTGTTTAAAATGGCAGGCATAGCATATATAGCATACCCAGAACAAGGAAAGAATAAAGAAAGATTAGTCGAAAATTTAACTGCATTAATTAAATCAGATAAATTTAAAATACATAATGTGGATGATACATCAGAAATAGCAATAAGACAATTTGAAGATTATGGATATGATATAAGTGAAAAAGCTAAAACAATTGTATATGGAAATAGAACCGCAGGAGGACATGATGATGCAGTTTCAGCGTCTTATTTTGCAGTTGCAGATGTAGTAGTTACGAGTGTTGAAAACATGGTGAATTTCTACAGTGTCAATAATTTTAAGACTCTTACTAATGCATTTATGTCTTCTGATAGATTAAAAGGAGGCTTTTATTAACATAAATAGTAGAAAAAAACATTTACTTTTGAGAATTAATATAATATAATAGAATTAGAGGTGAATAATTTTGGCAAATATATTAGAAAAAATTTTTGGCGGATTTGCCAAAAGGAAGATACCTAGAGAAGCAAAAAATAAAAGGAAAAAAGATTATGAAACACAAGCAACAACTAATAATGAAAAAGTTACATCATCTATAGAAGTAATAGAAATAAAAACAGGTGATAAAGTTTCATATGTGGGTTATAACATTGGTGATACTGTTGAACAAGAGGACCAAGCGAGTGCAATATTAGATGAATTAAGGAATCAATCTAATATTGGAGAACAGATAGAAGTTATCGCAGCGAAGGACCCTGACGTATCGCAAGCAGTATGGTCATTTCAAAGACTATGTATGCAAGGAATCAATATTGAAATTAGAGATTTAAATGGTAACGGATTACCTGATGCAGAAGAATTATTTAATTATCAGTGTAGGTTCTGGAACACATTGGGAGAAGATGGACTTGATGGTTTGATAGATAATTTACATAAAGCGGGTTTGCTTTACAATATGATGATGATAGAAGTTGTAGTAAGTAGTGCTAGTGAAAATACTTTTAGCGGTATATACATTATAGACCCAAGAACAGTTGAATTTCAATTAGAAGAAAGAGATGGAGTAGAGCAATGGATTCCATATCAAGACCAAGATGGAGAAAAAGTTGATTTAACTCAAGGTAATGTTTTTTGGGTATCAATAAATACAGATATAACCACACCAGTAGGACCATATTTGTTAGAATCAGCAGTTCCTGCTGTAGATTATAAGTTACAGACAATAAGAGATAGCTCAGCAGTTTTAAGAAGACAAGGTTATCCATATAATATCTTTTCAATAAATAAAGAAAGAGTTGTTAATTCATTACCAACATCACAACAAAATGACCCAGATAAAGTAAAGAAAGCAATTCAAGAAGCAGTTGATTTGGCAGCAAGTGTCGCAGTAAATAGAGAACCAACACAAGACATAGTTGTTACAGATGATATTGAAGTAAATAGAAGTTCTAATAATACAGCATCTTCATCTGTTGATATTAGAGCATGGTTAGAGCCAATTGATATTCAGATGTTAAATGGTTGTAAAACATTAGGCTTTTTAATGAATAGAAATAGTGGAACAACTGAAAGTTGGGGAACAGTACAAATGAAAGTTATTACTGATATGGTTAAAAGTTTTCAAAGAAAGTCTAAAAGACTTATTGAATATGTAGGAGCAATGTGGTTACAATTAAATGGTTATCAAGGAACATTAACTGTAACACATAAGGCTTTAGAATATTTAAGTGAACAACAAATGTGGGCAGCCCAAATGCAAAAAGATAATCATTATAAATTAGCAGAAGAACAAGGATGGATTAGTACAGATGAAGCAGCACAAGGAGCTTTAGGTAAAGATAAAGCAACAAGAGAAAAAAATACAGGAAGCAATAACAATGGAAACAATAATAATGAAAGTGATGAAGATACTGAAAATAATGAAAATAATGAAAGCAATAATAATTAAGAAAGGAGATAAATTATGGCTTATATAGTAAGAAGTTTTTTAGAAAAAAAAGAACAAATAAATTCTTTAGAGGACAAAGAAACATTAGAGGCTGCACAAAAGAAATTGAAAGAGGACCAAGCTCAGTTAAAGAAGGACCAACAGACATTAAAAAATGGTCAAGAAAAATTAAAAGCAGACCAAGCTCAATTAGCAAGTGATAAAGCAGCTTTTGAACAAGAAAAAGCACAGTGGGAAGAAGAACATAAATCAACTGAAAAAGTTGGTTAAGAAATAGCTGTAAAGGAGGAAAAATATGGACAATTTTATACCTACCGATGAACAATGGGAGAAAATGCGTAGACATATAAAAGGTGACAGATATAAAAAAGATGACTTTTTTGTATTTGAAACTTTAGCAGTTGGAGATAGGATAGTGCCTGATAGAAACATTAAGATAACACCAGCACTTTTAGATATAATGAGACAAGATGCACAACAAGGAGTATCTTTAATGTTGAATCATAATTGGTCTCAATTAGGAGTACAAAGCATTCCAATAGGAAAAGTTTTTGATGCAAGGTTAGGTGCAGGAACTCAAGAGGGAGAAACTACTTCTTTATATACAACGCAATATATCCTAAGAGATGATAGTAAAGTTGATGGATATAGTAAAAATGATATTATAAATTTGATAGAAAGTGGAATTTTAGCAGATACAAGTATAGGATGGGGAACAGATACACAGTCATATAAATGTTCAATATGTGGAAATTGTTATTATGATTATAGACATTGTGACCATAT
>CALXPY010000047.1 GCA_944390395.1 uncultured Clostridia bacterium
AAATTGATTTTAATAAGTCATAATAATATTGATATAACTGTAATGCAAAAGCTTATAATAATTATGAATATAATATAGATATAATAAATAGATAAAGGTCTATAAATGAATATTAGTATATATAGAACCCCTAAAAGCCTTGAATATGTAAGAGTGGAGGCTTTTAGCGATTTTATATGTTTTGCCTACCTTTCTATGCGCAAAACTTTGATTTTGTGCAATGTTTATTATCCTTTTTTTAGGAGTTTTATTCTTCACTCCCTATCTGTTTTACAATATAAATTAAAAGCTTAAAATCGACTTTCTAAAATCAATTCTAAGCTTTTTTTATTTTTACAGTAATACGTTATATCTTATTATATTTTTAATTTTTGTCCTGGATAAATTAAGTTTGCATTTTCTATATTATTATCTTTAACAATTTTGTTTACTGTTGTATTATATTTCTCTGCAATCTCACTTAAAGTATCTCCAGATTTCACTGTATAAGTTTTATAACTTTTAGATTCTAAAATTTCATTGACTTTGTTTTGCACATCATTATAATTATATCCTGCTTTTTCTAGTTTATTTTTTCTTTCTGTACCATTTCCCCATTTTCCATCTATCACTTCTTGAGCTATTTCATTAATAGATTTTTTATTTGTTCCTTCTAAAATTTCATTTACCTTATCTTGTATCTTATTGTAATTATAACCTGCTTCTTCTAACCTCTTTTTTCTATCTTCTCCATTCCCCCACTTGCCATCTATTACCTCTTGTGCTAGCTCATCTATTGTTTTATCTTCTGGTCCATTATTATCAGTATTTTTAATTATATTTTCATTATATAAATAGTTCATATCTACATTTCCAGAAATTCCATCTACTTTTCCTGAAGAACTATATTGCCATATATCATATTCTCCTTCATATTCACATTCTTTATAATATTGTGCTACCCATACTGATATATTTGAATTAAAGTTTTTTGGTTCAAGATAATTTTCAAACCAATTTAAATTTGCATAAACTCCTGCTTCATAACCTGCATTTGTTAATATTTTTGCAAATTCATTACATTGATTAGTTAAGGCTTCTTTTCCTTCTGAAACTATTGTTTTATCTTCCATATCTAAATAAACAGGTAAATTCAAAGCACGTTTATTTAATACTTCTAAAACCCAATTAGCTCCTCTTTTCAATGTTTCTATGCTATTACAATAATTATATACATATACTCCCACAGGTATATTATTTTTTATACATTCTTTATAATTCTTCTCAAATTTTGAATCTATATAATTCTCATCTTCGTCATAAATGTTGCCTAATTTTATTATTGTAAATTTAGTATCTGTTTTCTCTTTTAATGTTGTCCATTCTATATTTCCTTGTGAACCACTTACATCTATTCCTTTTAACATTATTTCATTCCTTCCTCTCTATAAAACCTCTTATACTTATATAATATTCAAAAATCTAATAATTGTGAATAATGTTTACATTTTTTTCTAAATATATTATAATTAAAGTTAATCATATTTTAATATGATAATTTTATTATGAGGTGAGATCTATGACAAAGGACAATCGGTTATTAATAGCTCAAATCACAGAGAGCAAAAGTGAATTTGCAAAATTCGATGATACAAAAGGCTTTGTAGGAATTAAATTCAGTAAAGATGATAAGGTTGCTATTTTGGCCTATAGTGATGTAAATAATCAAGATATGTGTAATATCATTTTTGAAGTATGTACTGCTTTAGGTATATCTAAAGTCGAGCTGTTAAGAAATCTGACAGATTGTTTATTGGAAGATTAATCCTAAAAATTCAGGATGTTCTTGAATTAAATCGAGAAAAACAATATAAAAGAAGGAGTCATTCCTTCTTTTATATTGTTTAAAAAAATTACATTTAAATTTATTTGTTTTTTTCTTTTAGAAAATAAGACATTCTATCTAAAAATTCATCATTATTCTTAGTTGACATCATTTGTGTAATTAGTTCTTCTGTAACTTCAGATACAGTCATTGTAGACATTGCTTTTCTTAATGCAAATACTATTTCCAATTCCTTTTGAGATAGCAATAATTCTTCTCTTCTAGTTCCAGATTTATTTATATCTATAGCAGGGAATATTCTTTTTTCTGATAATTTTCTATCAAGATGTACTTCCATATTTCCTGTACCCTTAAATTCCTCAAATATAACATCATCCATTCTACTACCAGTTTCTATTAATGCAGTAGCAAGAATTGTTAAACTTCCTCCATTTTCTATATTTCTTGCTGCACCGAAAAATTTCTTTGGCTTATGTAGTGCACTTGGATCTAAACCACCTGATAATGTCCTTCCAGATGATGGTATAACTAAATTATATGCTCTAGCCAAACGTGTAATACTATCTAGGAGTATAACAACATCTTTTTTCTGCTCTGTTAATCTTTTTGCTCTTTCTAGTACCATTTCTGCCACTTTCACATGATGCTCTGGCAATTCATCAAAAGTAGAATAAATTACATCACCCTTTATAGACCTTTTCATATCTGTAACTTCTTCAGGTCTTTCATCAATTAATAATACTATTAATTCTATTTCAGGATTATTAATTGTAATACTATTAGCTATCTTTTTTAACAATGTAGTTTTTCCAACTTTTGGAGGTGCTACAATCATTCCTCTTTGGCCTTTTCCTATTGGAGAAATAAGATCTATAATTCTCATTGCATATTCATTTGGAGCAGTTTCTAATCGTATTCTTTCTGTAGGATGTATAGGAATTAAATCATCAAATTTAACCCTTCTATAAGCATTTTCTGGTGCTTCACCATTTACTTCTCCAACATAAATTAAAGCAGGGAATTTTTCTCCTTCTCTTGGTTGACGTGCAATACCTTTTATTTTATCTCCCTTATCTAATCTAAATCTTCTTATTTGAATAGGAGATATGTATACATCTTTTGATGTAGATAAATAATTTTCTCCTCTTAAAAAACCGTAACCATCTGGTAATACTTCTAAAACGCCCTCTACAATTTCATCATCTCTATTTGTTATTTTATAAGCTTCTGATATATTTACATCATCTGAAGTACTCTTAACCTTATTATCTTCTTGTTCAATATTATCGTCAAGTTTAGATAATTCTTCAATAAGCTCCTCTTTTTTTAGCTTTGAATAATTTTTTATGCCTTTTTCTTTAGCAAATTGACGCAACTCAACTAACGTGCATTTGTGAATATCCATATTTGCCCCCTCTATTAAGAATATATGATTAATTATATTTTTTGGAAAATTTTAAGATCTAAATAGTTTGAAAAAAATAATATCAAAAGAGGCAAAGATAGCCTCTTTTATAAAACTTAATTGCTAATATCCATATATAACTTTTCATTTGGTAAATACATATTTAGTTTTTCACGTGCAATTTTTTCTATGTATTCATCAGATTCAATATTATTCATGGTTTCTAATAAGTCTTCTTTTTTATCTTGAGCCTCTTGTATTTGTTCACTATATCTTTCCCCATCTGCTTCATAAGCATTTAAAGTTTTTTGTTGAACAAAAAAGGTGTAAATTACATAAATAGAAATTATTAAAAATATTATTTTCCTTAATAAATTTTTTCTCTTTTTCATATTTATTTTCTCTTTCTATAATTAAATCTTCTATATTATATCACATTATAATTATTTTTTCTACATTTTTTATTAATTTCCTTCTTTTTTGGGTGATTTTTTCTGTTTTTTTTACTTTCAGTAGCGATTTTTGTAAAAAAATGTCTAATTTTCGTTCTTATAACTGATATTGGTCTCTTTATTTTTAATATGATATTTACAATAAATTTAATTGGTACTGATAAAATCTTTTTAAAAAAGCATATTATATTTACTAAATATTTAATTAGTATTTTACTTAAAGTTACTAAGTAGATATACAATCCAAATATTATACTAAAGAACATATATAAACGTATTTCACCATTATTCAATATAAATACTGCAAATAATAATATAAATCCACTTATAAGCCAAAACAAAATGTCTTCTATTGCGGTAATTATAGTGTTTGTTTTAAATGATCTTCTAAGAATTCTAAAAAAATCAAATATTAATCCTATTAATATTCCAATAAGAATAAATAATAATAAGCAAGAAATTTGGTTGTAGACTTGTTCACTCATTTATTACACACCTGCTTTATTTAAATATTTTATTTAAAAAACCTCCTGATTTTTCATGAACATCTTTCTCGCTATATGATAAATTACTTATATTCCCATCTATAATAACATCAGACGTATCTAAGCTCAACTTATTGATTCTTAAATCCTCTCCTTTTACTGTAAGCAAACCTAATTCAGTCTCTAATATTACAATTTGATCATCAAAACTAAGTACATCTAAAACTCCAGAAATACTTAATTTTTCTCTGTTTTCTAAAACGACATTTTGAATAACATTAGTTAATGTAGAATTAACTTTTCTTTCATCTATTGTCATAAAAATCTCTCCTTTAAATAAAATATCTAAATTATATATATTCAAGTCTTGTCTATTTTAGAACAGATTTTAGTAAATATTAAATAATTTATTGTGTAAACTTTCCATAAAAACTAAATTAAATTGATCTTTAAATCTAATACAAATTTTATTTTTACTTATCTCTATGTTGATTATATTTAGTTCAAATTTTGCTATTATATCCATAATTAAATCAATTATTTTTTCATTTTCATTAATTGCGTTTCCTATTATAGAAACTTTATTACATTCTTTATTAAATACAATACTTTTTATATTTAAACTCTTCTCATCGTTTATTATTGTTCCTTTATTTTCTTTAAATGTAGATGCAGCTTCAATTTGCACATTGTCTTTTTGCGCTATTTTAATACATTTATTATGCAAAACTTTGGCTCCTTCATCTGCTATTTCTTGCATTTCTTCATAAGATACTTGCTCTAACTTTTTGGCGTTCTTTATAATTTTAGGATCTGCTGTATATACTCCGTCAACATCAGAAAAGATATAGCAATAATTAACGTCAAGTGCAGATGCTATAGCTAATGCAGATGTATCTGATCCTCCTCTTCCCAAAGTTGCTATGTCGTTATTTTTGGTAATCCCCTGAAATCCTGTAATTAGAACTATTTTCCCCTCAGATAATTCGTCTAAAATTCTTTTTGTATCTATTTTTTCAATTTTAGAATCACCATAAATATCATTTGTATATATCTTAGCTTGCCATGCATTTAATGAAATTGCACTAAATCCTAATTTATTCAATAATATGGCTAATTTAGCTACAGACATTTGCTCTCCTGTCGCCATTAACATATCTAGCTCTCTCTTATTAGGATTTAAATCTAACTCTTTAGCTTCCCTAATTAAATTATCTGTTGTTTTTCCTTGAGCTGAAAGTATCGTAACTACATTTTTCCCTTGTTTTTTAAAATTTATAATTTTATCTGCCACAATATGTAATTTTTCATTGTCCGCTAGTGAACTCCCCCCAAATTTTAAGACAACTGTATCCATACACATCTCACCTTAGTATAAAAAAATACTATAGCCTATTTAATTATAAAATAGCCATAGTATATTATATTATTTCTTATTGTTTATGTTACAATGCTTATTTATTTTTCATTCTTAAAAAAGCATCTATAAATCCATTTAAATCTCCATCCATAACACCTTGAACATTTCCTACTTCATATCCTGTTCTATGATCTTTTACTAATGTATAAGGACAAAATATATAAGAACGAATTTGACTTCCCCACGCAATTTCCATTTGATTACCTTTTAAGTCTTCTATTCTATCTTTTTGTTCTTTTTCCTTCAAGTCCAATAGTTTTGACTTCAACATTCTCATTGCAGTTTCTTTATTCTGAATTTGTGATCTTTCTGTTTGGCAAGCTACAACAATATTAGTAGGTATATGTGTAATTCGAACAGCAGAAGAGGTTTTATTTACATGCTGTCCCCCTGCTCCTGAAGCTCTATATGTGTCAATTTTTAAATCATCTGGATTAATTTCTATTTCTACATCTTCTGTAATTTCTGGTAAAACTTCAACAGAAGCAAATGATGTATGACGCCTTCCACCTGCATCAAAAGGAGATATTCTAACAAGTCTATGCACTCCCATTTCGCCTTTTAGATATCCATAAGCATTTTCACCTTCAATTAGAAAGGTTACACTTTTTAATCCTGCCTCTTCCCCATCTAGATAATCTAATTCGCTAGTAGAAAACCCATTATCTGTTACCCATCTTACATACATTCTATAAAGCATTTGAGCCCAATCTTGTGCTTCTGTACCGCCTGCACCAGGATGAATAGTTATAATAGCATTGTTTGAATCATATTTACCAGATAATAAAGTATTAATTTCTAATTTACTAATATCTTTTTCGATAATTTCTGTGTTTTTTATTAATTCCTTTGCCATTTCTTCATCATATTCGGATTTTAATAGTTCATTTAATTCGTACAGATTCTTAAATTCAGAAAACACTTTCTCATAGTTTTCTACTTTTTCTTTTAAGTTGTTTATTCTTTTTAGTACAATAGAACTATTTTTATTATCATTCCAAAAGTCTTGCTCCATGGTTTTAGCTTCTAATTCTTTTAATTCTCTTTCCAAATTTGTAATGTCAAAGTGAATCACCTAATTTTTCTAATTTATCTTTTAATTCCAATATTTTTTTAGAATTTTCTTGTAATTCTATCACTTAATCACACTCCTTTAATTATAAAGTATCTATTAATTTATCATATTCATTAGATAATTTTTCACTACTAAATACTATATTGTCATCTTCTATATCCCAATTATCTTTGTTTTTTACTAAAAAATCTATTACTTCTTCGGAAGTATCCAATATTTTTATTAATTCATCTATTGAATCTACTACAGCACTATCTTCCTGACTTTCCAAATCTCCAACAAGTTGTTGCTTATAAAAATTTATATAATAACTATCTACTTCCTTATCATTTATATAAGACATTGCTTTTTCTTCTGTAAGAAGTTCTATATATGTTGTTTTACAATTTTCTAATGTTTCTCTTGTTTCTGTTATATACTTTTTAGTTTCAGTAAATTCTTTACCATCATTTTTATAGTTTTCTACCGTTAATAAGCTAGTAATTTTATCATCATTTAATATCTCGGAAATTTTAGTTATATTATTAAAATTATCTCTTAAATAATTTTTAAATGCTTTCTCAACAACAGCATAATCTCCTTTGCTTACTGTTATATCTAGTCTTGCATTTATTGCTTCTAAATCCATGTTTTCTGGATCAATTAAATTACTTATTTCCATTAATTCATTTTCAATTTTTCCTTCTTGATTCAAATCAGAAATTACACAACAAGCAATTATTCCTAAAATCACTACTATAAATACTATAATACTTATTATAATTTTTTTCTTCATATATATATACACTCCAATTTTTATTCTATTCGTTAAACATTATATCATACTTCAAATTGTTTGTCTCAATTTTACCAAAATTCATATCTTTTTTCATAATATTTTAAAGATCCAGTAATCATACTAGCATAATTTGATCTTTTCTTTCAACACTTCTATTTCCTTCCTTTTGAACTGTCAAGAATTCCTTGACAGTTGAATCTTCATCTAACTCCTCTTTATAAAAAAAATTTTAATATGTAAACTAATATTTTGTTTAGTCGTATCATATAAGTCTGCCATTTGTTGTTGTGATAACCATACTGTTTCATTTTCGACTTTAACATCTATTTTCGTCAATCCATCATCTGTTTGATATATTATAATATCTCCTTTTGAATTATCTATCATAAAAACCTCCACTTGAGTTTTGCGAACATTTGTATTGTATCATATTAGTATTAATTATTCAATACTTATTAAACTATTTTTTAATACCAAAAAAGAAGTGTCCTACCTTTTTATTTAGGTTACACTTCTTTAATTTTAAGCTTTTATAAATTTTCTATTTATGCGTTTTTGCCACAACAATTCTTATATTTCTTTCCCGAACCACATGTAGTGGAAAATTTAGCATTATTAGTATATACAATATTATCTGTATTATTAGTATTTCTTGATTTAAAGAATTTATATAAAAAGGCACATATAGTATTTATTGTATTATTCTAATTATCTTTTTTTATATTGTGGCAACAATGTCCCCAACATATTTTTATTTACCATAATTATTATATAATTTATTTATAATATAATCAAGTTATATTATTGATTTTTTCTA
>CALXPY010000048.1 GCA_944390395.1 uncultured Clostridia bacterium
GTAAAAACAAAAATATAAAACGAGATGTAAACAACACTTTTTAGAAAAAAGTTGTTGCATTGGCAACGAAAATTTTGGGCTAAAAAAGTAGATTTATGTATTTAGCTATTTTTGTTGATTTTAGTAGATTTTTAATATATAATTTAGAAGTATGATAAATAAGTTAGGTGGGACAAAAAGTGTATTTAAAAAGATTAGAATTACAAGGATTTAAATCCTTTGCAGATAAAACCGTTTTAGAATATAAGCCAGGAATTACAGCTGTAATTGGACCAAATGGTTCTGGAAAAAGTAATATATCAGATGCGATTAGATGGGTATTGGGAGAGCAAAGCATGAAATCCCTTAGAGGGTCAAAATCAGAAGATATAATATTTGCAGGAACTCAAGCTAGAAAATCTTTGGGATTTGCAGAAGCCTCAATCGTTATAGATAATACAGATGGAAAGTTGCCTATAGAGTACTCAGAGGTAACTGTAACAAGAAAACTTTTTAGAAGTGGTGAAACAGGTTACTATATAAATAAAACACCATGTAGATTAAAAGATATTTTAGAGTTATTTATGGATACTGGAATTGGAAAAGATGGTTACAGCATTATAGGACAAGGGAAAATAGATGAAATTCTTAGCAATAAATCAGAAGATAGAAGACACATATTTGAAGAAGCTGCAGGAATTGTAAAATATAGAACAAGAAAACAAGAATCAGAGAAAAAATTAGAACAAACAAAATTAAACTTACTTAGAATAAATGATATTTTAACAGAAATAGAAGCTAATATTGAACCTCTACATATTCAGGCAGAAAAAGCAAAAGAGTTTTTAAAACTTAGAGAAGAACTTAAAAGTATAGAAGTGGGATTATTTGTATTTAATATTTCACAATATAAAGAAAAATTGCAACAATTACTAAATGATGAAGAAATACTAAATTCTCAAAAAGAGCAAGAAGATAGTAAAATGCAGAATTTACAAGAAATAAAAGAAAAATTAAAGCAAGAAATAGATAATATTACAGAGCAAATAGAAAAAATGCAAAATATAGGTTTTGAAAGCAGTAACAAAATAGAAAGAATAAATTCTGAAATAGGAATTTCAAAAGAGAGAATACAAAATAATGGAATAAACAAAGAAAGAATAGAAAAAGAAATTTTAGAAACAAATTCAAGAATAGATGATCTTGAAGAAGAAAGAAAACAAAAGATAGAAAAAAAGACTACCTTAACTACAAATAAAGAAAAGTTTGCAAAAGAACTTAATCAGAAAGAGAAAGAGTTACAAGATTTAAGCAAAAAACTAACAGATAAAGAATTAGAAATAGAAGAAAAAAAGAAGAGAGTAGAAAATAATGTAGATAGTAAATATGAAATATCAAATCAAATAAATATGCAAGAAGCAATATATGAAAATTTACAAAAAAGAGAGAAACAATTAAAAGAAGAAAAGAAATCTGTAATTTCTGAATTGGATTCAGAAAGAAGTAATAAGCAAGAGTTATCTCAAAGTTTTTATAACATAGAAAAAAGAAAAAATGATGCAGAAAAAAACTTAAAAGAAAAAAGTAGTCAAAAAGATAATTGTATGCAAAAAATAAAAGAATTTGATGATGAAATAAATAAATTAAGTTATGAAATAAGACTAAAAGATTCAAGACACAAATTTTTAGTTGAAACTGAAAAAGAAAAAGAAGGATATATAAAAAGTGTAAAATCTTTGTTACAGGAATGTGAAAAAAATGAAGAATTAAAAAAAGGTGTTAATGGAATTTTTGCAAATTTAATTTCTGTTAATAAAGATTATGAATTAGCAATAGAAATGTGCTTAGGTCAAACATTACAAAACATAGTTACAGACACAGAAGAGGATGCTAAAAAATTGATTGAATATTTAAGAGAAAATAATTTAGGAAGAGCATCATTTTTGCCAGTTTCATCTATAAAAGGAAAGAGATTAGAAAGAGTTACAAAAAATAGTATAGAAGGAGTAATAGGAATTGCTTCTGACTTAGTAAAATGTGACAAAAAATATGAACAAATAGTATTAAATTTATTAGGTAGAACTGTAATTGTTAAAGATATGGATTCTGCAATTGCACTAGCTAAAACAAATTCATATTCATTTAGAATAGTAACTTTAAAAGGTGATATTATAAGCACTTCTGGAGCAATTTCTGGAGGTAGTGTAGCTAAAAAAACTGTAAATATATTAGGTAGAAGTAGGGAAATAGAAGAATTAGAAAAATTACTAAAAGAATTGGAAAGCAAATTTAAAAATATAAATGAAGAAAAAGAAAAATATTCTACATCAATAACAGAAGTAATAGAAGAAACGGCTAAATTAGAAAAAGATTTACAAGAGGTAGATATTACTTATGCAACTGAAAAACAAAAAATGCTTGCAGTAGAAGAAAGAATTTTAAAATTAGAAGAAAGGTTGAACAAACAAAAAGAAGAAGAAGTTTCAATAGAAAAACAAAAACAAGATGCTATTAATTTAAAAACAGAAAAAGAGAAACAAATAGAAAAACTAGATTTAGAAATAAAAGAATTAAATAATGTTATAGAACAATTTGCTTTGTCAAATAAAGATAATCAAAAATATATTGATGATTTAAATTTTGATATTACTAACTTAAAAATTTCTGTAAGTTCTTTTGATGAAAGTGAAAATTCTATAGATGAAATTGTACAAAGAATAGATCAAGACATACAAAGTAACAAACAAAGTATAGAAAATAAAAATAATAATTTAAAACAATTAGAATTAGAAAGCAAAGAATTAGAACAAAAAATTATAGAATTAGAAAATTCAATAGAAACAATAAAAAACGAAGTTGAAAATAGTAGTAAAGAAATTGAAAAATTAAAGAACAACAGAATAGAAAGAAATGAAACTTTAACCAAAACAGAAAAAGATATTTCAGAAAAACTTGTAATTTTGGAAGATTTAAAATCTCAATTATTAAAAATGGACGTAAAGAAGCAAAAAATTAATCAAGATATAGAAATACTAATTAATAATTTATGGGAAGAATATGAGCTAACGCCAAATAATGTAACAGAATATAAAAAGCCAGATAATGTAGCTGTTGCACAAAAACAAGTTAATGAACTTAGAGGTAAAATAAAAGATTTAGGCAGTATAAATATAGATTCAATAGAAGAATATAAAAAGACAAAAGAAAGATATGATTTTATGAATGAACAGAGGTTGGATTTAGAAAATACTGTAGGTAAACTAAGAAAAGTAATTCAGGAAATGACAGAGACTATGAAAGTTCAATTTAAAGAAAAATTTGCAATAATAAATAAAAACTTCAATGAGGTATTTGTTGAATTATTTGGTGGAGGAAAAGCAGAACTTATATTAGAAGACGAAGAAAACATTTTAGAGTGTGGCATAGAAATAAGAGTACAACCAACAGGAAAAAAATTGCAAAATATGATGTTGCTTTCTGGAGGAGAAAAAGCTTTTACAGCAATTGCATTGCTATTTGCAATATTGAAAATAAATCCAGCACCATTTTGCATTTTAGATGAAATAGAAGCTGCCCTTGATGATGTTAATGTATATAGATTTGCAGAATATTTGAAAAAGTTTAGTAAAGATACACAATTTTTAGTAATAACACATAGAAAAGGTACTATGGAAGCAGCTGATACTGTATATGGTGTAACAATGGAGGAAAATGGAATAAGTAAATTATTATCTATAAAATTAGCTTCTTAAAAAATCGAGTGAAGGATTTTCACTCGATTTTTAATGTCTTTTCATATTCTTTTAAATATTTTTCGGCATATTGTGTGTCTGTTAAACATTTAACATATTTAGTACCATATTTTTGTCTAGTTTCATTACCTTTTCCTGTAATTAAAACAACGCTATTTGGATTTTCTAAAATAGCTTTTTTTATTGCTTCGCCTCTATCCTCAACTATTTTATATTTTCCATGTTCTTTCTTTATATAATTAGAAATTTCTTCGCATATACTAACTGTATCTTCTGGACCAGGATCTTCTGCTGTAAGGTAACTTATGTCTGAATTAATTCCTGCAAGAGTTCCTAAGTCTCTTCTTCTAATTTGAGCTTTACCACCAGGACAACCAAATACAGTGACTATTTTTTTATCTGGATATTCCTGCTTAGTAGACTTATATAATTTCTCAAAGCTCAATTTATTATGTGCATAGTCAACTATAACTATTATACTACCATCTTTACTAGAGTGTGATTCCATTCTTCCACTTGCTCTTGCAACTTTTAAACCATCAAATATATTCTTATAAGGAATATTCATAGAAACAGCTATAGCAATGGCTGCAAGTGCATTCTCTACATTAAATAATCCAGGCATTGTCAAAAGCATGTCCTCATCAAAATAAGGTGTTTTTACTCTAAACTTAATATTATTATGTCCTTCCTTTTTTATGTTATATCCATATACATTTGCAGAAGGGCTTGTACCAAATGTTATTACATTATTACATTTCTGAGCAGCCTTTAAAATAATGTCAGAATAATCACAATCTAAATTTACAACAGCGGTTTTGGCTTGATCAAATATTTTTAATTTTGAGTTAAAATAATCTTCAAAATTAGGATGTTCTATTGAACTTATATGATCTTCAGAAATATTTAAAAAAGCACATATATCATAAATAATATTGCCTACTCTAGATAATTTAAGAGCTTGACTACTAACTTCCATAACTAAATTCTTTATATCTGAATTTACAGCATTTCTTATATGATATTGCAATTCTAAAGATTCAGGACTTGTAAGCAATGATTCTTTCTTTATTATTCCATCATAAGTATCAATTGATGAAATAATAGCTGTATCTTTTTCATGTAAATCAATCATATAATTATCTAAAATGCTTTTAATATAGTAAGCTGTAGTAGATTTTCCTTTTGTTCCAGTTATGCCAATCATGTTGATTTTTTCAGCAGGAAAGTTGTAAAAAATACATGAAACTAGAGCTAAAGCTTGTTGAATATTATTAACAATAATATGTGGAAAATCTTTTCTTGTAACATTATTTTCTTCAGCAATATAAGCAATTGCTCCTAAATTAATAGCAGAGTCTAAATATTCTGGTTTGTATTTTAATCCTTTACATACAAACAAAGTATTTTTAGATACTTCTTTAGAGTTATAAGAAACTTTATCTATTAAAGTATTTAATACGCCAGAATTTGCATTATACTCAATTAACAAATTATGTTCTTGTAATTTTTCTATATAATCTTTTAATTTATATTTTTCCATTTATATAATCATTCCTTTATAATTTGTATATTCCATTTGTTCTTTCAATAGATGCTTTTACTAAATAGTCCATTGGATCTATTGTTCTTTCATTAAATTCATTCTTGAATTGAGATAATTCAGTACAACCAAGTATAACTAAATCGCAATTATTTTGGTTAATAAAATATTTTAATACCATTTCGAACTTATTATTATCATAAATACCATTAGATTTTGCATCATTATAGATTATTTCCATTATTTTATTCTGTATGCTACTTTCTGGTAAAAAGTAATTAATATTAAATTTATTAAACCATTTTTGATATAAATTAGAATTTATTGTTCCTTCAGTTGCCATTAACCCTATTTTTAAACGATTGTCTAAACTTTTGCAAGTTTCTTCAATCATATTAATAATAGGAATTGAAGTCATGCTTTGAATATCTTCTAAAAATGTATGGCATGTATTACATGGAATAGCAATATTATCTACTTCAGCATATTCTAATATTTTTATATCTTCAGAAATTTGATTTAAAAATTCTGACTTTTTATTATTCTTTATTGCATAAGTTCTATCCATTAAAGAAGCATGATTTAATATAATCATATCAATATGATCTTGATCTTTGCTAGCCTTAGTATGTTTAACAATTCTATTATAAAAATTAACAGTAGCTTCTGGACCCATGCCACCTATAATACCCAATTTATTTTTGCTCACTTTTATCACCTAAATATTCTTTAAAATTCTTAAATTGACGTAATTGTGATTTAGCTAATTTAAGCATTCTCATTGGTTTATTATCTCCTTTATAAAATAAAGGATTAACATATTTATTGTTTTTTACTAAATCTTTCATTTTAGAAACATAATTTGGATTTTTTACATAAGTGTATGCTATTTTTAAAGGAATCATTGACCATAAATGTTCATTATCTGCAATTTTAAATCCAGTGTCTCTATTATAAATGTAATCTTCAACAATATATTTAGCTAAATTGTATCCAGCACCAGTAACATAGAAGTTACTTCTACCTTGTCTTAAATTAATTTCAAAAACCCTATAAGAATTATCTCTTTCGTCATATTTAATATCGAAATTTGAAAAACCAGTATAGTGAATTGCTTCTAAGAAATTCTTTAGTTTGTTAGCAAGTTCAATATTACATTCGTTTATAACAACTGCATGGTTTCCAATTCCATGAGGTGTATGTTCTTCTAACATAGTGTGACCAAGGCACATTAGTTTTACTTTACCATTTTTATCAGAGTATGCAGTCATAACTCTCATATAAGTATCATCACCAGGAATAAAATCTTGCAATATTAAAGTACCACTATAACCAGCATTATAAATTTCCTTTATAGTTTTATTTAATTCATCTTTGTCTTTAATTTTATAAACTTTGTGTTGAGTCTCAAATTCATGAGCAAAATAATCAACACTATCAGATGGTTTTAAAATAACAGGAAAATCAAAATCTAAAGTAAAGTTCTCTCCCATTTCTTTTTTATATATAAATGTTTTAGGATAATCAATATTATATTTATTGCACATTTCATAAAAACATTCTTTTTTAATTAGATTTTCCATTAAATCCTGATCGATATAAGGAATAATAAAATTTGATTCTAATAAATCTTTATTTTGTATTATTTGTCTTACGTAATTATCTCCACAACCAAGCAAAAATATTTTTTTATTAGGATGTTCCTTTGCAAATTTATTTAGAACCTCTACAAAAACTTCTTTCTGATCAATATCAGGTCTAGCATAGAAGTCAATTATTTTACTATTAAAGCTTGGACCAGAGTAAAACTTGCCAATAACTTGTGACTTAATTTTATATTCTTCATGAAAAGCTCTAGCCATACTATATGTATTTATATCACTGCCAAGTAAAACAGCCATAAAATCTTTTTCTACAATTTCCATATAATACCTCCGATATTATTAAACTTCTTATATATTATACTAATTCTATATAAAATGCAAGTATTTTAAGGGATGCAATCAGATAAAGCAAGTAACATCTGTTAAAAAATTTACATAAAATGATAAGAGGTGCATTTTATGATTTTAACATGTATGTTGCTTGCTTTATCTACAAGTATAGATTCAATAGGTATTGGTCTAACTTATGGTATAAGGGATATAACTATTTCAAGACAAGCTAAAATTATACTTTTTATTATTTCACTAATAATATCAAGTATTTCAATATTAATTGGAAATACTTTAAATAATATTCTTAGTAAAGAAATAACAAATATAATAGGAAGCTTAATATTATTCTTCATAGGTATAATAATTCTTGTACAAACACTAAAAAGGGAGAAAAGACAAGAGAAAAAAGTATATAAATTGTTTATTAAGTTTTTAGGAATAACAATAAAAATAATAAAAGATCCAATTAGTTCAGACTTTGATAATTCGAAAAAGATAGATAGTAAAGAGGCTATATATTTAGGAACAGCACTATCATTGGATTCATTCAGCGTAGGAATAGGCGCAGGAATGTTGGGAAGTATTTCAATTATATTTCCATTAATAGTTTCATTGTTTCAAATAATATTTTTATCATTAGGAAGAAATATAGGAGAAAAACTAAATAAAAAAATACATATTCCAAGTAAAATATGGAGTATACTTTCAGCAGTATTATTAATATTAATTGGAATAGTAAGATTAGTTTAGATAAAAATATAAAAGAACAACTTTAACTTATAAGGAGAAATTCAAAATTTCTTGACATTCAAAGTGAGTTAATATAGAATTAAATAAAATAAGAAATAGGAGAAATAAGAATGAAAGCTGAAACCGTTGCAGTTGTAGAGAGAGAGAGAGAGAGAGAGCTATGTTTTAGAGAATAAAACAGGTTTAGTTTTTGTACCTAAATTTCAAA
>CALXPY010000049.1 GCA_944390395.1 uncultured Clostridia bacterium
ACTTTTCAATGTGCTTTTTTATATTTTTTGGATAATGTTTTCATATTCTATTTTTTCATAGACTACTTTACACTATCAAACATATATGTTTTTATGTCACTTATTATAATTGTATCCAAATTATAATTAATTATTCTTACTATTTTAAAGAGGTATAATTTGACTATTTTAGCATATTTTTCTTTCAATTTTAAATTTCTTTTAAAAATTTATATTATTTAAACATTAATTTTTCAGTTAATTCGTAATTATCATCTCCTCCTATTATTTCACCTGTAGCAGTATCTACAAAATAAGAAAAGCTCTTATTATATGTATTAGAATTTTCTGTTATATCATAATTTATCGTAACAACATATACTCTCCTTATATGTCTATCCACACGATATTCTATAATATTTTCTACTGGATAAGTGGCATTCCCCTGCTTATAATATTGTTCATAATCATTTACTCTTAAATATGCATTATCATTTGTAGAAACAATACAAAGTTCTGAATTTATACTTTCTATTTTATATCCTGCAT
This sequence comes from uncultured Clostridia bacterium, assembly GCA_944390395.1. GTDB lineage: Bacteria > Bacillota > Clostridia > TANB77 > CAG-508 > CAG-273. Next base: position 529 of record CALXPY010000049.1, read on the forward strand.
TTATCTTTTCCTCTTCTTTTAAAACTATCTCTTTTGCTTGTTCAGAAGTTATCTCTATTGGATTATTATCAAATTCAGCATTACATATTCCAAATACATATATTTCATTGGTTTGAGGAATAAACCCTATATTAATTCTTTGAAATGGATTTACAACTCCTTCATATTCTTTGAAAAAGTCAACATACCATATATAAGGGGTTGTTTCTGAACTTGTATTAGTATACGCCCTTATATATGTGTAATCACTTATTTCATATCCATATTTTTTGCATAAATTTTTTGCTGTATTTATTGCTTCTTCTTCTGTAATTATATTATTGTTGGCTTTTTGGGTGTTTTCATCAATAATACTGTTAAAAACAACATTAAAAGAGGTTTTATCATCTGCATTTATTAAAATTGAATTGTTTTTATTTGTTTTAGCTTCCCATATTAACTGATAATTTTCAGAATTATTAAAAAGTTCGATAGTTTCTATCTTTTCATTCTCATGGCTAAATTTTTTTAACAATTTACTCATTTCATTTAATGCTGTTTCTCTTGAGATTGTGGTATCTGTTATTTGATTTAAATTCTTTTCACTATTATTATCTGAATAAAATCCAACTACTTTTTCTGGATTTGTAAATATTTTTTCATATACTTTTGTACTTGCATAAACTATTCCAGTTGTCAATAATAAAGTCATAAATATTGTTAAAGCAATTCTCGTTAATGAACGATAATATACTCTCTTAATTTTTTCTTCATTATATAAGCTTTCTTTTATAGTTATTTTACACTTATCTGGTATTGGCACATCTATATGCATATCATGATATAATTTCTTATCAAGTTCATCCATTGTTTTTTTCCCCCATATCCAAAATAACTTTAATTTTTTGTTTTGCTCTTATTCTTTTTGTTTTTACTGTGTTTTCTTTTAATTTCAATATCTTACCTATTTCTTTATCACTAAATCCTTCCATATAATATAAAATTATAATAAGTCCATCTTCATATTTTAATTGTTTTCGCACAAAATTAAAATCTAATAATTCATCTACATTTTCATTGTTATAGAAACTTCCCATTTCAATATCATTAATATCTTCAAATGACACTTCTTTTTTTTTGTTACTTCGCCTAAAAGTATCATTAGTTTTATTTATTAAAATCCTAATAATCCATGTTTTAAATGCTTCAATTTTTTTTAATTTTTTAATTGATTTAAAAGCCTCTATAATAGTTTCTTGTATTGCATCATATATATCATCATCATTCTTTAATCTTGCTTTAGCAATTTTATATAATTCTTTTTCTAATGATAACATAAGAGTTGTAAAGGCTTCTTTGTCTCCATCTTTTGCCTTTTTTATTAGTTCTTCCATTATTTCTCCTTATTATGTATTTATGTTGTCTTTATTTTATTTCTCTACATTTTACTATTAATCTTTGTGTTCCATAGTTTGCACATGTAATTAATGTCATTTCTCTAAATCCCAATTTTTTGCCATCCTTCGTTCTCTGACTAGTACAACTAGTATCTGTAGGATTTACTATATATTTATCATATACCCTATATTTAATTGTTCTTCCCGATAAATCTTTTAGTTCTACTAAATCTCCATTTTTTAATTCATCTAATCTGCCAAACATTTTATCATTTAAATAATTATGACCTACTATACAGTAATTTCCTATTTCATTTGGGTTCGGTCCATGAAATTTATTTACTGATATTTTTAATAGTTCTTCTGATGTTTTCGAAATAACAGGATAATCAATACCTATTTTAGGAATTTTTATAATAGCTTCTATTGGATATGTTTCTTCACCTATAGATATTTCTTTTTCTAATACATCCTCCTTATTTTGTTCATTGTTTGATGCTTTCTCATCTAAAATTATAATTATTGGTTCATTATCATCATATTCCTTAATATTATCAATTTTTACTTCTTCCAAAATCATTTGTGATACTTCTTCACTTTTATTTCTATCATTCGCCGCATGAATATAATAAGATGAAAATAAACAAATCAAAATGATAGATAAAAAAAACTCTATTTTATATGTTTTCTTTTTCTTTTTTAATTCAGGTGTAACATAAATTTTTTCAGTAACTAATATTTGATTCATTTCAACACCCTCCATTTAAATTAATATTTTTTTATTTTCTATAGAGCTCCCCCTTAAATATTAGACGTTCTTTTACATTTAAAAGTTTCATACATTATAATTTTTTATTTAAATATGCTATTTAAAAACATTTTAAAAGTGAGCAAACTTTATCAATTCAAAAATTTGCTCACTATAAATTTAAAACTCAAGAGTATATTTAAGTTTTATATCAATATTATTTTAACATATTTTTCTTATTTAACCATAAAGTTACAATTATAGCAATAATAACAGATACTAATAAAATTATATAAAAAGCATAAGGATTATTTTCTAATGGAACTTTTACATTCATTCCCCAATAACTTGCAAGCATTGTTGGAATCGCTAAAATAATTGTAATAGAAGTTAAAAATTTCATAACTCCATTTAGATTATTAGAAACTATTGAAGCATACGCATCCATTGTTCCTGTTAAAATATCACTATATATTTTACTCATTTCTATTGCCTGTTTATTTTCAATTATAGAATCTTCTAATAGATCTTCATCTTCCTCATAAAGTTTTACTATTTTCCCTCTCATTGTTTTTTCCATAACAACTTCATTAGATTTTAGTGAAGTTGTAAAATAGACTAAACTTTTTTCTAGACTTAATAATTTTAACAATTCTTTGTTTTTCATAGAATTTTTTAAAATATATTCTGCTATTTCTGTTTCTTTATTTATTTTTTTTAATAAATTTAAATACATTTCTGCATTAGAATAAAAAATTTGTAATAATAATCTACTTTTCTTGTATGTAATTATATTTTTTAATTTATTTTCTAAATTTTCAATTATTTGATTTTTATTTAATGAAACTGTAATAAAATAATCATCTCTGACAAAAATAATTCCTATAGGCATTGTCGAATATATTATACTATCTCTTTCTCTTTCCCTAACGGGAACATCTATAATAAATAAAACGGTATTATCTTCATCTTCTATATCTATTCTGGCCTTTTCTTCATTATCTAATGCATATCTAATAAAATTTTCCTCTATATTAACATTTTTGCAAACTTCTGCTATCTCTTCTTCTGTGGGGGAAACCATATTTATCCAATTACCTTTTTTATATTCTGTTGTGCATTTTGTAATATTACTTTCAATATCTGTATTATACATTTTAATCATAGTAATTCCCCCCTAACAGCTACTTAATTATTAGTATATTCTAACATATGAAAGTATTAAAAGCAAGCAGAGAAAAAGCACATTATTCAATACTTTCACAAATTTACTGGATATATAGTATGACTCTAAACGAAGAAGGGTTATTAAAATCATAGTAATATCTCTCTACATTATTAGTTTTTCTTTTAGCCGTACTGAAGTTAGCTTCATAATAGCCTCCTCTTTCTACACAAGGCAAAGCTTCACCTTTTCGGATCAAAGTAGAATATTCTGTACTCCATTCTCTAGCGTTTGATGCCATATCATGGATATTACATACTCTATCTCCAGTTGTTCCTGTGTTTGCTAGTGAACTATTTACACTTGTTTTATTAGCATAATTCTCATTTCCATTTTCCATTTTTTGTATAAATACTATCGCTGTATCCCAAGCATAACTATTTACTAAATCACTTTCTACGCCTACACTACTATCATTATTATACATATTCCTACTTATTTTAGCTGCATCGATTTGGGTTACCCAATTCCATAACATTCCTTGTTCTAGTGCAGTACTGCTATTACTTCTTGGAGTTCCTATTGAAACTTTTGATAATGGCTTATAATTTTCTACACTATCTCCACTTCCATAACTTGCTTCATATCTTCCTAAATAATATCCATTATTACTTTTTACACTATTTACAAATCCTGCTAAATCTTTTGCTATTGCATTTAAGCCATCTGTTCCATCTGATGCTATTCCATCTGGATTTGCTCTTGTGGCATATTCTTGATAATATGTTTCGAGTGTTACTAATTGTTTATAGTTTTCTGGACTTTGTTCTGTATATGCTAATTGTACTGGTGTAGGCGTACCATTGCTTGTATTAAATGTATATCTTCCCAATTGTATATCACTGTAATTTGTTCCTGAACTATCTTTATATACTCTTCCTACTGGTATCCATACAAATTGATTTCCATCTTTATCTTGCACAACTATTCCTTCTGGTACTGTTGTTCCTTCTTCTTCCACGACCTCAAATCCTTTTGGTATTGTTACTTTATTCCCATATTCATCTTCTACTTGCACTGTTTTTTCTTGTATTTCTGTTACATCTTCTATATTCGTTGGTAAATCTGGCTTTGGATCTGGTGTTTCTGTATTTGAATCTCCATTTCCCCCTATTCCATTCATAACATCATTTAATTCATTAAACAAATCATTTAAACTTGCTTGATCATTTGCCACTGCATTATTCATTGCATTTGCTGCCTCTTTTGCCTTATTTATTATTCCATCCTCTCCCAACACAAAACTTATTGTTACTGCTGATAATATTAATAGCACTACAATCGTTACTGCTAACGCTATTAATGTTATTCCTCTTTTTTCTTTTATACTCTTCATAAGTTAATTTTCTCCTTCTTTATTAATTTAAAATTTATTTCCACAATATGTGATAATATTTTTTCTTTCAAATGTATCCACTAGTAAAGTTCTGTAAAAAAAGCACACAAAAATAACGCTCCTTATTTATAAGAAACGTTCTCAATTTTACATAATACATTTTAAATTTAAGTACAAAAACTAAACCTGTTTTATTCTCTAAAACATAACTCTCTCTCTCTCTCTCTCTCTACAACGCCAACGGTTTTAGCTTTCATGTTTATCTTTCTCCTTTTAATATGTTATTTATTTTTCAATTCAGCTGATTAAATTTTATATTAACATACTTTAATTGTCAAGTTTTTTAATAAATTTAACTTTTTCGAAAGAAAAATAGCAAATTTTTTTAAGCATTTTATATATTTATAACATTATAAAGCATGTGTAATTGTTTCCGTTCCAATTTTACTTTAATAAGATTTTGTACTTCTGTTAGCTAAGCTTTTTATCTAATAGGAATTTCGAAAAATTCTCTATTAGATAAAAAAAGAAGAACTAAAAAATAATTCCTCTTTAAATAACTTTGGTGCACCATAGAGGATTCGAACCTCCGACCATTTGATTAAGAGTCAACTGCTCTACCAACTGAGCTAATGGTGCATAAACTCTGAACATTAATATTATAAAACGTTATAAATATTTTGTCAAGAGTTTGAAAAATTTTGAGTTTTATTTTACATAAATAATCGTTCTAAATCCAAATGTATTATAGATAGTATTTGATGAATTATAAAATCTTCCAGCTGAGCAAATTCCCATTAGATAACCGTCCTCTTCTAACAGTAGGAAAAGCTTGATTATCAGTTCCCTTATGACTAGAACTCTCTGTTGACCACTCATAACAATTTGATGCCATATCATATATATTACAAACTTTATCTGTTGTAGTTCCTGTATTTTTTATTGAAGGAGTTGTATTAGGATAATTAATGCTATAATCTTTATTTTCCATTTCTTGCATAAATACTATTGCTGTATCCCATGCATAGCTATTTACTAAATCACTTTCTACCTCTACGCTACTGTCATTATTATACATATTCCTACTTATTTTTGCTGCATCGATTTGGGTTACATTATTCCATAAACTTCCAACCATGGCCGTATTAAATGTCGTTGATACTGAAACTTTTGAAAGTGGTTTATAATCTTCTACACTACTTCCACTCCCATAACTTGCTTCATATCTTCCTAAATAATATCCATAATTTTCTTTTACACTCTCTACAAATCCTGACAAATCTTTTGCTATTGCATTTAATGCATCTGAACCACTTGATGCTATTCCATCTGGATTTTCCCTTGAATAATATTCTTGACAGTTATTAAATACATTTACTAATTGTTCATAATTCTTTGGATTTTCATCTGTATATGCAGCTTGTACTAATGTTGGTGTTCCATTAGTTGTGTCAAATGAATATCTTCCTAACTGAATATCACTGTAGTTAGTTTTGCTAGTATCTCTATACACTCTTCCTACTGGTATCCAAACAAATTGATTTCCGTCTTTATCTTGTATTACTATTCCTTCTGGTACTGTTGTTCCTTCTTCTTCCACTACTTCAAACCCCTTTGGTATTGTTATTTTATTTCCATATTCATCTTTTACTGTTACTGTTTCATCTTGCATTCCTGTTGTATCCTCTAATTTAGGTAACTCAGGCTCTGGACCTGGCGTTTCTGTATTTGAATCTCCACTTCCTCCTATTCCATTCATAACATCATTTAATTCATTAAACAAATCATTTAAACTTGCTTGATCATTTGCTACTGCATTATTCATGCTATTAGCTGCTTCTTTTGCTTTATTTATTATTCCATCATCACCTAACACAAAACTTATTGTTACTGCTGCTAATATTAATAACACTACAATCGTTACAGCCAATGCTATTAATGTTATTCCGTTTACTTCCTTTTTTTACTTTTTGCAATTCTCTCTTTTTTGTTTCTAAACTCTCTTTCATCTTTCTTACTTTTCCTCCTTCTTTTCTTTCTTTTTGGTATTTTCTTACTATGTACTTTCTTTAATTTCTTTTATTTTCTTACATAGATTTCCTTATACCTCTTCTTTTTATTCTTTTCTTTTGTTACTCTTCATTTTACTTTCTTTCTCCTCCTTAGCATCACCCCTTTTAATTTCTTTCTTAGCAAAAAATGAGTTTTCTTTTTCAATATTTTTCACATTTTTATTTTTTCTATTCATTTCTTTAGGTTTATTAGGAAAAATATTTTCTATATTCCTTATATCACATTACTTTTCACTTTACCAAAAACGCAATAGTTTAAGTATATTTAATTTTGGCTAATTTTTTTATTTTTCATTCTAGCAATTAAGCTTCCCACAATATGTGATAATATGTTTTTTCTTGCTCGTCCCTACTTCGTAAGAAAATGTATAAAATTTTGCTTAACCTC
>CALXPY010000050.1 GCA_944390395.1 uncultured Clostridia bacterium
AAGAGGAATAGATACAAGCTTTTTAGATATATACAGAATAGAGCTACCAAAATGTTTAGTAGCCTAATTGACGAAAGCAAAAATAAATTATAAAATAGTAAAAACAAAAATATAAAACGAGATGTAGACAACACTTTTTAGGAAAAAGTTGTTGCATTGGCAATGAAAATTTTGCGAAAACCTGCTTTTTTTCAATATGATAATAAAAAACTTGATTTTTACCTGTAGTTATAATAAAATATATTATATTCTAATGTTAGAAAAGAATTAATTTAATTCTTTTTTACTTCTGAAGGGAATGTGAAAAAAATGAAAGCGATAGATATTAGAAATAAATATTTGAATTTTTTTGAAAAACATGGACATAAAGTTATTCCAAGTAGTCCATTAATACCAGAAAATGATCCTTCTGTATTATTTACTACAGCAGGTATGCAACCATTAGTACCATATTTAATGGGAGAAAAACATCCAGAAGGAACAAGGCTTGTGGATTATCAAAAATGCCTTAGAACAAACGACATAGATGAAGTTGGAGATAATAGACATTTAACATATTTTGAAATGTTAGGAAACTGGTCATTGGGAGATTATTTTAAAGAAGAATCTATAAAGATGAGTTATGAATTTTTAACACAAGAGTTAGGAATAGATCCAGATAAATTATCTGTAACATGCTTTGCTGGCGATGAAGAAGTTCCAAGAGATACTGCGTCAGCAGAAATATGGAAAAAAATGGGTATACCAGAAGATAGAATATACTTTTTTGGAAAAGATAATAACTGGTGGATAGCTGGAGAAGAAGGACCTTGTGGCCCAGATACAGAGATGTTTTTAGACACAGGAAAACCAGCATGTTCTGAACATTGTGATCCATCTTGTGATTGCGGAAAATATGTAGAGATTTGGAACAATGTATTTATGGAATTTTATAAAACAAAAGATGGAGGAATAACTAAATTAAAACAAAGAAATGTAGATACTGGTTTAGGCCTTGAAAGAATGGCAATGTTGTTACAAGGTAAAAAGACACCTTTTGAAATTGAGCTTTTTGCACCTATTATGGATGAACTAGCTAAATTACAAAAAGTAGATAGTATTGAAAGCAGAAGAATAGTAACAGAACATTTACGTGCTAGTATAATGATTGTGGCTGATGGAGGAAGACCAAGCAATATAGATAGAGGCTATATCTTAAGAAGATTAATTAGAAGAATGACTAGACATTTAAATAAATTACAAGTAGATTTAGGTGAATTAGCAAATTTAATAGAATTAGATATAGAAACATTAAAAGAAATGTATCCGTATTTGGTTGAAAAGAAAGATGTTATAAAACAAGTAATTATAGAAGAAAAAGATAAGTTCGTTAAAACATTGGACCATGGCGAAAAAGAATTTGAAAAAATGATAAATAAAGCTAAACAAGAGAATAAAACAGTAATTGATGGGTATACTATGTTTAAACTTTATGAAACTTATGGATTTCCACCAGAAATAACATCAGATTTGGCTAAGGAAAAAGGCTTTACTGTTGATGCTTCAGAATTTGATAAATTATTTAAAGAGCATCAAGAAAAATCTAGATTAGGTAGTGGACAGAAATTTAAAGGTGGATTAGGTGAACAAAATGAGCAAACAATAAAATACCATACAGCAACTCATCTTTTGCATAAAGCGTTGCAAATAGTATTAGGTGAACATGCTACACAAAATGGATCAAATATTACAGTAGAAAGATTAAGATTTGATTTTAATCATCCACAAAAAATGACACCAGAAGAAATAAAAAAGGTTGAAGATATAGTAAATGAACAAATAAAAAGAGATTTGCCAGTTACTTGTGAAGAAATGACATTAGAAGAAGCAAGAAAATCTGGAGCTATTGGTTTATTCGAAAATAAATATGGAGACAAAGTAAAAGTATATACAATAGGAGATTTTAGTAAAGAAATTTGTGGAGGGCCACATGTTACTCATACAGGTGAATTAGGACATTTTAAAATTAAAAAAGAAGAATCAAGTTCAGCAGGTGTTAGAAGAATAAAAGCAATTCTTGAATAATAAAGTGGTATTTTTATGAGAAAGGAAAGAATGTAGTATGGAAGATTGTGTTTTCTGTAAAATAATAAAAGGAGAAATTCCTTCAGAGAAAGTATATGAAGATGAAGAAATATTGGCATTTAAGGATATTAATCCTGCTGCACCAATTCATATACTTGTAATTCCTAAAAAACATATAAACAATTTATTAGAAGTTAAAGATGAAGATAATTATCTAATAGGCAAAATATATAAAACTATAAATAAAATTGCTAAAGATTTAAATATTGAAAAAGATGGATTTAGAGTAATTGTAAATTGTGGAAAAGATTCTGGTCAAGAAGTAATGCATTTGCATTTCCACTTATTGGGTGGTAAAAAATTAGGAGCTAAAATTATAGGATAATTATAGATAATGAACAAAATATATGTTATAATATATGTAGAGTGATAAAATAAGGAGGGATACTTATGTTTAACAGTAAATATAGTAAAACCTTAACTATTGTCTTAATTGTAATAATAGTGTTAATTATAGGATTACTAATATTTATGGGGATAGATTACTACAGAAAATATTATATAGCAGCAGGTGCAGATGATGCATTGGGTCAATTTGATGATTATGTTAATAATGTTCAAAACAATCCGCCTGTAAATACTACTGAAAACAATGAAATTGTAGAGAATATAGAACCTAATATAGATTTAAACCAAGTTAATAATGGACAAACTGGAAATAATAACTCTAATAACGAGGATGATGCACCAGAATATAAAGGATATAAAATGATAGGGAAAATAGAAATTCCAAAGATTGATGTTGAATATCCTATTTTAGCAGAAGCAACTCCAGAAGCTTTGGAGCTTTCAATTTGTAAGTTATTTGGGGCTGATCCAAATGAACCCGGAAATATGATTTTAGTAGGACACAACTTTAAAGATGGAACATTTTTCTCTAACAATAAAAAATTAGAAGATGGAGATAAAATATATATAACAGATTTAAGTGGTACTAGAATTACATATTCAATTTATCAAAAATACACTACAAGTTCAAGCGATTTTGACTATGCAGAAAGAGATACAGAAGGAAAAAGAGAATTATCATTATCAACTTGTACAGATGATACATTAAGCAGATTAATAATATGGGCAAAAGAAGATTAAAAAAAATAACATAAATATATTGACAAATCTATAAATTATATAGTAAAATTATATATGCGTTTAGTATAACGTGTATGGTGGATGTAGCGCAGTTGGTTAGAGCGCTAGTTTGTGGCACTAGAGGTCGTGGGTTCGAGTCCCATCTTCCACCCCATATATATTGGGCTGTAGCCAAGCGGTAAGGCATTAGACTTTGACTCTAACATGCGCTAGTTCGAATCTAGCCAGCCCAACCAAAAAATAATGACTTTCAAGAAATTGAAGGTCCTTATTTTTGCATATAAAGGAGGATTTAAATTTATTTATGAAAACAATTTTACATTTTATAAAACCATATAAAAAGTTGTGCTTGTTTACTATATTATTTATTATATTTGATATATTAGGAGCTTTGTATATTCCAACAATAACAGCAGATATGATTAATATAGGAGTAGGGAGCAAAGATATAAATTATATTATTCAAAAAGGAATTATTATGTTGGGAGCGACTATATTATCAGGTATAGGTGCTTTAGTAGGAAGTTATTTAGCTTCAAAGCTTGCATCTAATATAGGTAGAGATATAAGAAATGCGTTATATAAAAAATCATTAGAGTTTTCACATTTTGATTTTAAACAATTTGGAACAGGAAGCATGATTACAAGAACTTTAAACGATGTGAATGTTATTCAACAATCAGTAGTATGGTGCCTACAAATGGTTATACCAGTTCCGATTATGTGTATTTCTGGTATTACAATGGCTTTTATGATTGATAAAATAATGGGGTTTTTGTTAATAGGAATAACTTTAATTATATTAGTTGCAGCTTTTTTTATAACAAGAAAAGCATCTACTATATTTGCTAAACTACAAAAATTCTTAGATAGAATGAATGTAATTTTAAGAGAAAATATAACTGGAGTAAGAGTTATAAGAGCTTTTAATAAAGAACCTTATGAAAAAGAAAGAATGAAAAAATCATTTGAAGATTATGCAGAATCTGCAATTAAAGCAAATAGATTATTTGCAGGTTTAGATAGCTTAGCTTTCTTAGCCATAAATTTATGCATAGTTGCAATTTTATGGATAGGAGGAAATCGTGTTGGTGCAGGATTTATGGAAATTGGTGATATCACTGCAGTTACAGAGTATGCTATATTAATACTATATTATTTAATAATGGCACAAATGGTTATTATATTATTACCAAGGGCAGGAATTTGTATAGAAAGAATTAAAGAGGTACTAACATCAGAACCAGAGATACATGATGGTAAAAGAAAAATTGTAACAGCAAATAAAGATAATCCAGATATTATAAGTTTTAAAAATATGACTTTTAGATTTGCTGATGCAGATGAAGATACTTTGTATAACCTAAAATTTACTTGTAAAAGAGGTCAAACAACGGCGATAATTGGAAGTACAGGAAGTGGAAAATCAACAATAGCTAAATTAATAATGAGATTTCATGATGCGACAAGAGGATCTATATTATTAAATGGTCAAGATATTAGAAATATATCTCAAAAAGACTTAAGAGACCATATTGCTTATGTGCCACAACAAGCATGGCTATTTTCAGGAACAATAGCAGATAATTTAAGATATGGTAATGAAGATGCAACAGAAGGAGAAATGTACCATGCTTTAGAAGTTGCACAAGCTAGCTTCGTAGAAAATTTAGAAGATGGACTAAATGCAAAAGTTGCACAAGGTGGAACAAATTTCTCAGGAGGACAAAAGCAGAGATTATCTATTGCTAGAGCACTAGTAAAAAAAGCGGACATATACATTTTTGATGATAGCTTTTCAGCATTGGACTTCAAAACAGATGCAGCATTGAGAAAAGCATTAGCAAAAGAAACAAAAGATTCTGCAGTACTTATTATAGCCCAAAGAATAAATACAATTTTAAATGCAGATCAAATAATAGTATTAGATAATGGAAAAGTTGTAGGAATGGGAACACATAAAGAATTAATGGAAAGTTGCACAGTATATCAAGAAATAGCAAAATCACAATTGAAAGGAGATGTAGAAAATGTCAAAGAGAAAAAATAATACAGAAAGAATTGATACTTTAGAAAACGAAAAAGATACTAATAAAATTAAAACAAATAAAAAAGCATTTGAAGAAGATGACTCTGAAGTACCAAAGAACGTTAAAAATACATTAAAAAGATTAATATTATCTATTAAAGACGAATATAAAAGACTTGCAATTGTAATAGTTTCAGTTATTTTTTATACAGCTCTTACTATAGCTGCCCCTGTTTATAGTGCAAAGATAATAGATTTATTATGGAATGCTATACAAAATTCTATGGCAAATGGAACTACATTTTCAATTACTTGGGAGCAAGGTGGATTTGAAATTTGTATATTATTATTAATATATATTGTTACAGCTATTTTTTACATATTACAAAAGTTTATGATGACAAGTTTTTCAGAAAGACTTAGTTTTAAACTTCGTAATGAAATAAGTAATAAAATAAATTTATTACCATTATCATACTTTGATAATCATAAGCCTGGTGAAATATTAAGTAAAGCAACAAATGATTTAGACAAAATGTCAGAAGCAATACAAACAGGATTATTAACATTATTTACATCAGTTGGAACAGTAATAGGGTCTATTATTATGATGTTTTATTATAATGTTACTTTAACTATAATATTTATAGTATTTATGGCATTATCATTAATCTTAACAAAAGTATTTTCTAAAAAGACATTAAAATATGCAACTGAAAGACAAGAAAAAGTAGCAAAATTAACAGCTCAAATTGAAGAAGCATATAGCGGAAGAGTTATAATAAAATCATTTAATAGGGAAGAAACTAGCATGGAAAATATGGCTAATGTTACAAATGAAGTAGCAGTAGCAACTAGAAAAGCAGATTTTATTATAAATGCTATAAATCCAGCAATTAGACTTATAAACAGATTAGGTCAAGTTGCCATAGCAATATTGGCAGGTAAAATGTTGATAGAAGGAAGGCTAACAGTAGGAGGGTTCCAAGCATTTTTAATATACTTAAATCAATCAGCAGAACCTTTAACAGAAGCATCATATATGATAAATTCTTTACAGTCATCTTTAGCATCTGTAGAACGTATTTATGAAATGTTGGACGAAGCAGAAATATCTCCAGAGCCAGAACATCCAGAAAAAGTTGAAAATGCAAAAGGAGATGTGGAATTTAGTCATGTTCATTTTGGTTATTCTCCTAATAAAATACTAATGGAAGATGTTAGTTTTAAAGCAAAGAGAGGACAGAAAATTGCAATAGTTGGAAATACAGGTGCTGGAAAAACAACACTTATAAATTTATTGATGAGATTTTACGATATAAATGGAGGAAAAATACTTTTAGATGGAAAAGATACTAAAAATTTAACTCGTGCAAATTTAAGAAGCAATTTTGGTATGGTGTTGCAAGATACATGGCTTTTTGAAGGAACAGTAGCAGAGAATATAGCTTATGGAAAACCAGATGCAACAAGAGAAGAAATTATAGAAGCGGCCAAAATGGCTAGAATTGATTTCTTTATACGTACAATGCCAAAAGGATATGATACAGTTTTAGAAAATGACACTGAAGGAATTTCAGTAGGGCAGAGACAGTTATTAACAATAGCACGTGTAATGCTTTGTAATCCAAGTGTATTAATATTAGATGAGGCTACATCAAGTGTTGATACAAGAACCGAAATAGAAATAGGAAAAGCAATGCAAGCATTAATGGCTAATAGAACAAGTTTTGTTATAGCCCATAGATTATCTACAATAGTAGATGCTGATTTAATATTATTTATGAGAAATGGAACAATAATAGAGCAAGGTAACCATAAAGAACTTTTAGAAAAAAATGGAGCTTACGCAGAATTATATAACAGCCAATTCTAAAAGTTTCATTTGAAATGCAACAAAAATTTAATAAAAAAGTAAATGAACAGTAGACAGTTGTAAGAAAAACT
>CALXPY010000051.1 GCA_944390395.1 uncultured Clostridia bacterium
TTTAATAAAACTAATGGAACACCAACGCCAGTACAATATGCGTATACAGAAGCAAATCCAGAAAACTATAAACAATTGACTACAGTGACTGAAGATTATGGAGGAACCGCTTGCTATGAATATGCGACAAGGGCAAATCCAGATGGTATAGATTCTGCTGGTACTAATGCACTAAATGCAATAGCAAAAGATTTAGAAGGTTTTGTAAATAGTGTGAAAGAAAATAATGGATATTATCTAGCACGATATGAAGCCAGTTATGGAAGTGGAACAAGTGTGGCAAATTATAAACCATTATCAAAAATATCGACCAGTGTTAATGACATAAATGAATTAAATATGAAGTATGTTGTAGGACACTTATGGGTTAATGCTAAACAGATAGAAGCAGCTAAAATCTGCAGAAATATGTATAATAATGATGAGAGCGTAGGTGTAGAAAGTGACTTAACTAATAGTTATGCATGGGATACAGCTATAGTATTTATACAAGAAATGGAAAATAGTAATTATGCGAATAAAGCAGTTGAAAATCGAATGTTTATGAACACAGGAACAACAGGAGATGAAGTATGTAATATATTTGATATGGCTTCAAATCATCGTGAATGGTCTACAGAATATTCTAGCTATCAAGATGATGACAGAGGTATGCCATATTTAGTTAGAGGAGGATTTGCGTATAGTGGAACGACTTATACTGCTATGAGAGCCTGGTATCATCAGTCTGGAATTATGAGATATGTAACGTTTCGTCCAGTAGCTTATATAAAATAGTTATAATTAAAAAAGGATCTAAATTTTCCACCAATTTACTATTGTAAAAAACAAATTTATATGTTATATTTTAAATAAATATTTTTATAGGAGGAACTTATGAAAAAGAGTACAAAAGTATTAATTGCTATTGTTATTATAGTTATAATTGCTTTAGTTGGATTTCTTATTTATAGAGCTATGAATAAAGAAGAAGAGCAAAAGAGTAATATAACAATAACTTCAGCACAAGACATGGAAAATTTGGTAAATACTTTATATGAAGGTTTAGAAAATACATTACCAAGTTTAGCAACTACTGTTGTTGATGTTTCAGACATTAATGCTGTTACATACAGTACAGGACTTACATCAAATGAAAATTTAGAATATGTTGTAACATCTGAACCATTAATGAGTTCTCAAGCATATTCACTTGTACTAGTTAAAGTAAAAGATGGTGCAAATGCAAATGAAGTAGCAAAAGAAATGTCAGAAAAAATTGATACAAATAAATGGATTTGTGTTTCAGCAGAAAAAGTTTATGCAACTAATAGTGGTAGCCTTGTTTGTCTAGTTATGGCTAGTGAAGAATGGGCAAAACCAGTATATGAAAAATTTAAATCAGTTGCAGGAACAATTGGTCAAGAATACGAAAGAACACAAGAATTATAAGAAAATTGAATATTAGCAAAAGAACCTTAAAAATGTTGTATGAATTGCATTTTTAAGGTTTCTTACATTATAAAAAATTGAATTCCAATAATGTGAAAAAATTATAGGGGAGAAAAAATGCTTTTAGATAATAGTTTGTATAATATAAATTTAAAAAATAGAAAGATATATAATGGTATTAAAAAAATTATAATAGGAATAGCAAAAAACTTACTAATAGTTAGTTCATTAACTAGTTTGGAAAGTATTATTATAAATAATAATGAAAAAAGTATATTATTTTCATGGATATATTTAGTAACTATTGCTTTAAAAATTTATACAGTTTTTTCAGCATATAAAGATATATTATTTGGTATTGGTGAAATAATTGGATTTAGACTAAAAAAAGAAAATACTAGCATAATAAAAATAAAAAATATATGGAACAAAGGAAAATTCTTAATATTTGGAATTACTTTAATTATATTTTTATTTATGTCAAAAAATAGTATGCAGATACTAAGGGGATTAATTGGTTTAGATAATATACCTGTTTCAAATGAACTAAGTATATATTATTTAAAAAGTTATGCTATTACTTTAATAATAGCAATATTAATTCTTTTAAGACTAGTAAGTAGAACCTTTTCTAAAATTACATGGAAAATTTTAAAAATAATAGAGCCAGTATTAATATGCATAATTCTTTTAGTATCTATAGCTTATGGAATAAATAATAGTAAGTTTATACAAAAAACGACATACATAAAAGAAGTTTCAAATGCTATTTTTAACACAGTAGAATTAAAGGTTTTTAATAAGAATGATATTAATGGATATTTTATAAAAGACAATGGAATATATGAAATAGAATATCCATTAAAAGAGGCCTCTATAACTAAGGCTACAGAGAAAATAAACGAAGTTTATGATAAATATTTAAAAAATATGAATGTATACTATACAATAATTCCAGATAAAAATTATTATTTACAAGACAATAATTATTTAACAATAGATTATAATAAAATGGAAAATATTATAACAAGTAATTTGCAAAATATGAAATATATTAATTTATTCGACACTTTAAATTTAAATGATTATTATTTAACAGACTCACATTGGAAACAAGAAAATTTAGAAAAAGTAGTAAGAAAAATTGCTACTAAAATGGGATTTATAGATAAATTAAAATCTAACTATTCTAAAAATACTTTAGGAGATTTTTATGGAGCATACTATAATGACTTACCTAATAGCAATAGACCAGATGAATTAGTATATTTAACAAATGATGTTATAGAACAAAGTAAAACATATAATGTGGAAAATGGAGAAACAAGAGAAGTATATGATTTAATAAAAATTTCAGAAAGCGGTAATAAATACGACTTGTTTTTATCTGGTGCTACACCTCTTATCACAATAGAAAATCCTAAAGCTAACACAAATAAAGAGTTAATAATATTTAGAGATTCATTCTCTAGTAGTTTAGCCCCATTATTTATAGAAGCATACAGTAAAATAACTTTGATTGATATAAGATATCTTTCAAGTGAATACTTAGAAAAATATATAGAATTTAAAGATCAAGATGTGTTATTTGCATATAGTACGCTATTATGGAATCAAGGAAATATATTAAGATAAAGTAATATTTTTTAGACAAGCACATATATATAGTATAAATCAAACAAAGGAGAGTGTTATATATATGTGGCATACTTTATCTATTGGAGACACATTAAGAAAGCTTGGTAGTAACATTAGTACAGGCTTAAATTCAAAAGAAGTAGAAAAGAGATTTAATACTTATGGAAAAAATAAACTTAATGAAAAAAAGAAAGAAAATATTTTTATCAGATTTCTAAAACAGTTTAATGACTTTATGATAATTATTTTAATTATTGCATCAATTATTTCTGCTGTGGTAAGTAATATGCAAGGAAGTAATGATTATTTTGATTCTATAATAATAATTGCAATTGTTGTTTTTAATGCAATTATGGGATTAATACAAGAATCTAAAGCAGAAAAATCATTAGAAGCATTACAAAAAATGTCAGCACCAACATGTAAAGTTAAAAGAAATGGAAAAATAGAAATAGTAAAAGGAGAAGATGTAGTACCTGGTGATATTATTTTATTAGAAGCGGGTAACTATGTACCAGCAGATTGTAGACTTATTAGTTCTTATAACTTAAAAATAGAAGAATCAACTTTAACCGGAGAAAATGCACCAGTAGAAAAAACATCTGATATAATTTTAAAAGAAAAAGTGCCAGTTGGAGATATGTTAAATATGGCTTTTGCAACTACTGTTGTTGTAAATGGACATGGTGAGGCTGTAGTAACAGAAACTGGAATGAATACAAAAGTTGGAAAAATAGCAAAAATGATTATAACAAATGAATCACCAGAAACTCCATTACAGAAGAAATTAGGACAGGTAGGGAAAAGTTTAGGTATTGGTTGCCTAATTATTTGTGTATTAATTTTTATTATAGGATTAATAAAGAAAATAGAACCAATAGAAATGTTTATGACATCAGTGGGGCTAGCAGTAGCTGCTATTCCAGAAGGCTTACCTGCAATAGTAACTATAATGCTTTCTATTGGAGTTACAAAAATGGCAAGAAAAAATAGCATAATAAGAAAATTGCCAGCAGTAGAAACTTTGGGAAGTAGTAGTGTTATTTGTTCAGATAAAACTGGAACATTAACGCAAAATAAAATGCAAGTTACAAAAATATGTGATATAACTGGAGAAAAAATAGATTCACAAACAAGAAATTTTATATTAGAAATTGCTTCAATGTGTACAGATGTAGATATAAATAATAAAAAAGAAACTACAGGAGAACCAACAGAAGTTGCAATAGTAAATGCTGCATTAAATTATGGAATAAATAAAAATGAGTTATATTTAAACATGAATAGAATTAATGATATTCCATTTGATTCAAATAGAAAAATGATGACAACAATACATAGAATTGGAAATAAGTATAGGATTATAACAAAAGGAGCTCCAGATGTAATTCTAAAAAGGTGCAATAAATATTACAACAATGGAAATGTAAGCATATTAAATACAAGTGTTATTAATAGTATAGAAAATTTAAATACTAATATGGCTAATAATGCATTAAGAGTACTTGCAGTGGCATATTTAGATGTCGAAAATTTACCTTCTAAAATAGAATCTAATGCAATAGAGCAAAATTTGATTTTTGTAGGATTAATGGGAATGATAGATCCACCTAGAGAGGGTGTAAAAGAAGCAGTTGAAACTTGTAGAAGAGCTGGAATAAAAACTGTAATGATTACAGGAGATCATTTAGCAACTGCAAAAGCAATAGCAAAAGATTTAGGGATATTAAGAAACAATAATTTAGCTATAACAGGAGAAGAACTAGATAAAATTCCTCAAATAATATTAGAAAGAGATATAATGAAATATTCTGTATTTGCAAGGGTATCACCAGAGCATAAAGTAAGAATTGTAAAAGCATTTAGAAGTACGGGAGCAGTTGTTGCAATGACAGGAGATGGAGTAAACGATGCACCAGCATTAAAAAATGCCGATATAGGTATTGCAATGGGGTTAAATGGGACAGACGTTGCAAAAAATGCAGCAGATATGGTATTAACAGATGATAACTTTGTAACAATAGTAGAAGCGGTAAAACAAGGGAGAAATATATTTGAAAACATAAGAAAAGCGATACATTTTCTAATAGCTACGAATATAGGAGAAATAGTTACAATTTTTTTGGGGCTATTGTTAGGATTAAAATCTCCATTATTAGCAATACAATTACTATGGGTAAACTTAGTTACAGATTCACTTCCTGCTATAGCACTTGGTCTAGAACCACCAGAGAAAGATATTATGAATAAAAAACCGAGAGATTCCAGAAAAAGTATTTTTGCTGATGGATTGTGGGGAAAAATATTTGCAGAAGGCACTATGTTAGGAGTACTCACATTATTAGCATTTTCAATAGGAAATAACTTATACAATATAGAGGTTGGTAGAACAATGGCTTTTGTATCTTTAGGAGTTTTAGAATTAGTTCATAGCTTTAATATAAAAAGTGAAACTTCAATATTTAAGGTACGGATTATTTGAAAATAAATATTTAATTGGTGCATTTGCATTAGGAGTTATATTGCAAGTTTTAGTTGTTGTAATACCACCAGTAGCTAATATATTTAAATTAGTACCACTAAATAGGATACAATGGTTATATACTTTTGGAATATCAATATTACCATTAATTATAATAGAAGTTCAGAAAAAATTAAATGAAGTAAGATTTGGAAAAGTTATATATGAATATAAAGAAATTTAAGTTGCTAATTTTAGCAACTTTTTTTTCTATTAACATATAATAAATAATAAAAGAGAGGGGATACTATGGCTCAAAAAGGAATGGATTTTAAACATAAAGAAGTTATAAATATAACAGATGGTAGAAGATTAGGATTTGTTCAAGATGTATGCGCAGATTTATCAAGTGGAGCTATAACATCAATAATAGTTCCAGGGAGTAATAAATTGCTTAGTATGTTCTCCAGTAGTAATGATATAGTAATAGAATGGCAAAAAATTAAGTGCATTGGCGAAGATGTAATTTTAGTTGAAATATAAGAAAAATCTTAAATTATAATAAAATTTTTGCATAGAAAAAGTGTAGAAATATAAAAAAAATAAATGGTAAATGTTTTGACTTTTACCATTTTTTGTAGTATAATATTAATGTAGTTTAAGAAGAGAAAAAAAGCTTTCCTAGACTAATTAAATACTAAAATTTGAAATTAGGAAGGAGTGACTTACATGTTCAATGTAGGTGATAAAATAGTGTATCCAATGCATGGCGCTGGAACAATTGATGCAATAGAAGAAAAAAATATTTTAGGAGAAAATCAATCTTATTACATAATAAAAATGCCTGGAGAAGTTAAAGTAATGGTTCCAACCAATAAAGCAGAGCAGGTAGGAGTAAGAAACATTATTAATAAGGATGAGGCAGTAAAGGTAATTTCAATTTTAGGAGAAGATGAGACAGAAATGTCTCAAAATTGGAATAAGAGATATAGAGACAATATGGATAAAATGAAAAGTGGAGACATATATGAAGTCGCAGATGTTGTAAGAAACTTAAGTTTTAAACAAAAAGAAAAGGGGTTATCAACAGGAGAGAAAAAGATGCTTTCAAATGCAAAACAAATATTAGTAAGCGAATTAGTATTAGCTGAACATGCATCACAATCAGAAGTAGAAGAACAAATTGAAAATAAAATTAATTTATCTTTTGATGAATATAGAGGAAATTCACAACCAGCAGAAGAAGACATTAGCAAAAAAATTATAAATAGATTTATACCATTTAACGAAGATAGTTTGCCAGAAGACAATAATAATACAGAAGCATAGAAAGAGGGTGTCCTGAAATAGGAACCCAAGAACCAAAAAATCCAGCTCGATAAGAGTTGGATTTTTTGATATAAAAA
>CALXPY010000052.1 GCA_944390395.1 uncultured Clostridia bacterium
AAACCATACTTACAGTTCCTTCAAATTTTTTTGTTTCTTCAAAAGCTTCTCTTATTACATTTTCTGTTCCTAAATCTTTAGTTTTTACATATCCTATTTTACCACTATCTGTTCTTACTCTTGTCCAACCATCTTTTGATTCTTCATCTTCTCTATTTGCTATAGTTACAATTTCACCTTTTTCTATTTTATCTATGGTTTTAGATAATCCTGTTGGTTTATACTTAACACTATTGTCCTTTCCACTTGTTGCTATACTATATTTTCTGTTTAAAGAGTCAATTACTACTACATTATTTTCTGCTATATATTGTGTATCAACATTATATACATCATCTAATTCAGAAAAAGGTATATAGTATTCTCCTTCTTTTTCTATTATAGGAGCACTTATATTAACTTTTGAACTATTTACATACATCTCATTGCTTCCTACTACTATGCTAGCTATTTTAGTATTCGAACCTGTTATAATTTGATTATATTTTTCATCATAGTATACGTATGGATCAAAAAAATTTTCAATGTCCTGTTTAGAAATATAAACGGTTTCATTCTCATCTATAAACATATCTAATTTTAAACTTTTTGTTACATTTCCATTATTTATAATTAAATTTGCTTTGTCAGTTATTTCATCTACCACATAGTTTCCTGAGTATTGTAAAACCATTATAATTCCAATTAAAAATATTAATACCACTATTATTTTATATATTGTTTTATTACTTTCTTTCTTTAGTCTCTTAGCCATTTATATATACTTCCTCCTAAAAAATTACTGTTAATAATATATCATAATTTTTTTTTTAAGTATAGTATTTTAACATTTTTTTAATATTTTTTTGTATATTCTTTCTTTTTTTGGAAAATATATAATTAGAATAAAATGGAGGTAAAATTAATGGGAATTGAAAAACATTTAAAAATAACTGGTGTATCAACTGTATCTTGGAAGGATGCTGTTGTACAAACTGTGAATGAAGCTACGAAAACTTTAGATTATATCTGCAGTGTAAAAGTTTTAGATCAAAGAGCAAAAATTGAAGGAAGGAAATTAGTTGAATATTATGTAGATTTAGAACTTTCATTTGTAATAGACAGAGATAGAGATTAGGAGGTTATCTATGGATAAAATTGAAACAAATAAGGAATATTTAGATTATGTTGATAAAAAATCTCCTAATTCTCCTATTTTAAAAAACTGCTTTAATGCCTTTTGGGTTGGTGGACTTATATGCTCAATTGGTCAAATTATCATGTATTTATGCAAATATAATGGACTAGATGAAGTATCTGCTTCTACTATTGTTTCTATTTCTTTAATTGCAATTTCTGCATTTTTAACTAGTATTAATATCTTCAACAAAATTGGTAAATTTGCAGGTGCTGGATCTTTAGTTCCTATTACAGGATTTGCCAATTCTATAGTATCCCCTGCAATTGAATACAAATCTGAAGGATATGTTATGGGAGTTGGTGGAAAAATGTTTACTGTTGCTGGACCTGTCTTAGTTTATGGTATTTCCACTTCAGTAATTATTGGTATTATTACTGCTTTAATAATTTAGGTAGTAAGATTACTTATAGAAAGGATTGATATTATTTATGAAAAAAGTAGGAAATCAAACTATAAAATTTGATAATCCTCCAACTATATTAGAAACTGCTAGTATAGTTGGTCCCAAAGAAGCTGAAGGTCCACTTGCAAAATGCTTTGATAAATGTTTGGATGATGAATTCTGGGGAGAAAAGTCTTGGGAAAAAGCAGAAAGTAAAATTATGAAAGAAACAGTTAATTTTGTAGTAAATAAATCTGGTTTATCTTCAACCGAAATAGACTATTGTTTCGCTGGTGATCTTTTAAATCAATGTATTTCTTCAAGTTTTGGTTTAAGAGATATAAATATACCTTTTTTTGGGATATTTGGTGCATGTTCGACTTTTACAGAATCTCTTTGCTTAGGTAGTGTATTTGTTGAAGGTGGACGGAGCTACTAATGTTCTTTGCGCTGCTTCTAGCCATTTTTGTAGTGCTGAAAAGCAATTTAGGTTTCCTCTTGAATTAGGAAATCAAAGGTCTCCTACAGCTCAGTGGACAGTTACTGGATCTGGAGCTGCAATAGTTTCAGCTTCTGGAACAGGTCCATATATTACTCATATAACTCCTGGCAAAATTGTTGATATGGGAGTTAAAGATTCAAGTAATATGGGAGCAGCAATGGCACCTGCAGCTTTAGATACTTTAATAACTCATTTTAATGATACTGGTAGAAGCCCAAATTATTATGATGCCATAGTAACAGGCGATTTAGGCTATGTTGGTAAGGACATTTTAACAGAACTTTCTTTATCTAAAGGTTATAATATTAAAAATAACTATGATGATTGTGGAGTTCTAATATTTGACAAAGAAAAACAAGATACACATGCTGGTGGAAGTGGATGTGCTTGTATTGCTACTACTTTTTCTGGATATTTTTATAAAAAATTAAAAGATAGAAAATTAAATAAGATTTTACTTATTGCAACTGGTGCATTAACAAATGCAACAACTGCTCAACAAGGTGAATCAATACCTGGAATTGCTCATGCAGTTGCGATAGAAAATTAGGAGGCTAAATATATGGATTTTATTTCTAGTATAGACTGGATAGGACTTTTAAAGTGTTTTGTAGTAGGTGGACTTATTTGTGTTATTGGTCAAATTCTAATTGATAAAACTAAATTGACTCCAGCAAGAATTCTTGTAGTGTTTGTTACAGCAGGTGCAATTTTAGGTGGTTTAGGAATTTACAAATATTTAATTGACTTTGCTGGCGCAGGTGCAACTGTCCCTCTTACTGGTTTCGGAGCCAATTTAGCCAAAGGCGCTATAGAAGGTGTAAAAGAACAAGGAATTTTAGGAGCTTTTATAGGAGGAGTTAAAGCATCTAGTGGTGGAATTGCAGCTGCAATATTCTTTGGCTATATTGCTTCTTTAATAGCAAAACCTAAAATAAAAAAACAATAAACTTAATTATTAGTAAAATTAACATAAAAAGTCAAGGCATACTTGACTTTTTTATGTATAAATGTTATACTATAAGAGGTTGTAAATTACCTTATGGAGGTGAATTTCTTAATTTTTAAGAATATGTATTATGAATATTAAAGAAAGTTTAAAAAAATTTTGGGATAAATTAGGTATAGATATAAAAGAAGAGCCATCATTAGCTGTATTAAGTAGTGGAAAAGAACTAGAAGAACTTAAAGCTTGTCAATCAAGAGTTGATAATATAGAAGAAATGTTTAAAAAAGTAAATTATTCATCTAATAAAGTAGTAGTTCAAAAAGTTCAAGTTAAAAATCCTATTATTGCACAAAGAGAAAATGAAAAAGTGATAAATGAACAAGCTAAAGGTAGAGATAGGGATGAATAGAATAAAATAAAACAGAAAGTAATTTTAAATTATTTTCTGTTTTAGCTTGACAAAAGTACTGGGACACATTATAATATTAAACGTAGCAAATATGGCGAAGTAGCTCAGTTGGCTAGAGCACCCGGTTCATACCCGGTAGGTCATGTGTTCGAATCACATCTTCGCTACCAATTTTTATAAAGTGTTAAAAAAAGCATATTTCATTTTTTTGAAATATGCTTTTTTTAATTTTATTATCTTTGCATTCCATCTAAAGATTATGCTAATTCATATAATCTCTTAATTTTTTACTTCTACTAGGATGTCTAAGTTTTCTTAATGCTTTTGCTTCTATTTGTCTAATTCTTTCACGAGTTACCATGAACTCTCTTCCTACTTCTTCTAATGTTCTAGCCTTGCCATCTTCTAGTCCAAATCTTAGTTTTAAAACTTTTGCTTCCCTTGGTGTTAATGTATTCATTACTTCTTCTAATTGTTCTCTTAATAAAGTATATGCTGCTGAATCCTGTGGTGCTGGACTATCATCATCCTGTATAAAATCTCCTAAATGACTATCATCTTCTTCTCCTATTGGAGTTTCTAATGATACTGGATCTTGTGCTATTTTTTGAATTTCTACCACTTTATCCACTGGCATTTCCATTTCTTTAGACAATTCTTCAACTGTTGGTTCTCTTCCATTTTGTTGTAGTAAGTGTCTTGAAGTTCTTATTAATTTATTAATAGTTTCTACCATGTGTACAGGTATTCTTATTGTTCTTGCTTGATCTGCAATAGCTCTTGTAATAGCTTGTCTTATCCACCATGTTGCATACGTACTAAATTTATATCCTTTTGTATAATCAAATTTTTCTACTGCTTTAATAAGACCCATGTTTCCTTCTTGAATTAAATCTAGAAACATCATGCCTCTTCCTACATATTTTTTAGCAATACTTACAACTAATCTTAAATTAGATTCAGCTAATTTTTGTTTAGCTTCTTCATCACCTTCAAGAATCCTTTTTGCTAAATCTAATTCCTCATCATAAGTTAGTAAAGGAATTTTTCCTATTTCTCTTAGATACATTCTAACAGGATCATCTATATTAATACCTTCCATGTTATTTACATCTAAGTCTTCTATTTTTATTTCTTCAACTTCTTTTAAATCATCTAAGTCTGGCTCAACATCTGCATCATCATCTTTTAAAATATCAACACCCATTTCTTCAAAGGTATCAAATACTTTATCTATATTTTCAGGATCTGTTCCTTCTAATTCAGTAGCTAAATCTTTGTATGTAAGTTGTCCCTTTTCTTTTGCCTTTTTTATTATATTTTCTACTTTTTCTTTACTTACACTATCCAATTCTTTTTTACTATCTGTGTTATTTATTTCTTTTTTTTCTTTATTATCCATTTAATATTCAATCCTTTCTTAGGTATTAAATAACCTACTTTATTTTTGCAAGTTCAATAATTATATTGCTCAATTCTCTTTCTAAATTTTTCATTTCATCTTTATCTGTAGATTCTGGTGCTTCTAGTTTTTTTAAAATCTCATTTCTTTTATTTATTAGTTTCTTTTTTGTGTAAATATTTATTATATCATCTATTGCTTTTTGTTCATCAACTATTTCAAAATCTTGAGCCATAATTCCAGATAAATAGTTTACTTCTTCTGTTTCTTCAAACTTATCTAATATATTATTAATATCTCCTTTTTCTAATTCTTCATACAGTTTTTTTATTATTTTTCTATTTGTTTCACTTTGTATATCTTCCATTCTTATTGTGTTTTTTATCCTATTAAAACTTTTATCTGGATATGTTATAAGAAGATAAATAATCATATATTCTCTTTTTTTGTCTATTTCAGATACTGCTTCTTTTGGTTCATCCTTTTTTACAAAAGATTTAAATGGTTTTTCTAAAACTTTTGCTCCTTTACTATCTGCATATAATAATTTATTTATTTCTGCTTGAACTGCATCTTTTGAAATATTATAAGTTTTAGAAATTTTATCCAAATAAATTTCTTTTTCCAAATCACTATTAACTTTTGATAATAATTTTGCAATTTCTTTCAAAAATTTTATTTTATCATTAGCATTTTCTAAGTTTAAATCTTTCTTTAAAATCTTAATTTTAAATTCTATTAAAGATATTGCATTTTCAACATATTTATTAAATCTTTCTGGTCCATATTTAACTACAAATTCATCTGGATCTTTTGCTCCTTCAATTTGCAAAATTCTTATATCGCATCCTAAATTTTGCAAAATTTCCATTCCTCTTATTGTTGCAGCTTGTCCAGCCCCATCCGCATCATATCCTATAATTACTTGCTCACTATGTTTTCTTAAGAGCCTTCCTTGTGCTTCTGTAAGTGCTGTACCTAATGATGCAACCACATTAGTAATTCCTCTTTGGTATAATGAAATACAATCCATATACCCTTCTACTATTATCAGATTTTTTTTCTGTGAATTTTTTGCAAGATTTAACCCAAATAAATGTCTCCCCTTACTATATACTAAGTTCTCTGCAGAATTTATATATTTAGGTTTTGAATCATCTAAAACCCTTCCTCCAAATGCAATAACTCTATTTCTTACATCTTGTATTGGGAACATTAATCTTCTTCTAAATCTATCAATAAATCTTCCGTTTTCATTTTTGTTTACAAGTCCAGATGCTAATATTTCATTTTCGGAAAAGCCTTTTGATTTTAAATATGTATATAATTCATCAAAAACTCCTGAATATCCTATTAAAAAAGATTTTAATGTGTTATTATCTAACTTTCTCTTTTTTATATACTCCTGAGCTTCTTTTGAAGATGGTTTATATAAGTTTTCATGATAGAAAGTTGCAGTAGCTTGGTTTAATTCGTAGAGTCTAGACTTAAGTTTTGCATTTTCATCTGAATCATATCCATCCAATTCTGGCAATTGAATGTTTACTCTATTAGCTAACATTTCTAAGGTATCTTTAAAACCTAAATTTTCTATTTTGCTAACAAAATGTATTACATTTCCACCTACTCCACAACCAAAGCAGTGAAAAATTTGCTTATCAGGCGAAACAGAAAAAGATGGTGATTTCTCTTTATGAAAAGGGCATAAACCAAAAAAGTTTCTGCCACTTCTCTTAAGTATTACATATTGAGAAATTACATCAACTATATCATTACTACTTCTTATTTCTTCTATTAATTCTTCACTATAATACTTGGCCAAAATTAATTTCCTTTCTTTTCAATCTACTATATATTATTCGACATAAAACATTTTATTCCTTCTATACTTTATGACAATTTTACATTATGTTCCCAAATATATCATACATACTTATATTATACCACTTTTTTGCATTTTATTCTAATATTAATGTACTCTTAAAAAAAGAGGGTGTCCTGAAATAGGAGCCCAAGAACCAAAAAATCCAGCTCGATAAGAGTTGGATTTTTTGGTTTAAAAA
>CALXPY010000053.1 GCA_944390395.1 uncultured Clostridia bacterium
TTTCTTACAACTGTCTACTGTTCATTTACTTTTTTATTAAATTTTTGTTGCATTTCAAATGAAACTTTTAGTTTTTTCTAATTTAAGTAAAATTTTTGATATTCATTATTATCTTTTAATCTTTATATGCATTGATTTCTCCCCCTCTCATTTATAAGGAATATTTTGAGTCTGAATTTTAATTTACTTTTTATTCTTATTATATTATAATATTTTTGTATTTTTAATATTGGGAGGTAAATCTATGGTAATGGAAGAAGTAAAAAATCAAGTCTTTAACATATTAAATAAAGATAATTCAGGACATGGAATTGATCATATAAATAGAGTTTTAAATTTATCACTTAAATTTGCTGAAAAGGAAAATGCAGATAAAGATATTGTTTCTCTTATAGCTTTATTGCATGATGTTGACGATTATAAATTATTTGGTGATGAAAATGCTCAAAATTTAACAAATGCAAAGCTAATCATGAACAAAGCAAATATTCCAACTAATATTCAAGAAAAAGTTACAGATGCATTAAAATGTATTGGTTATAGTAAATTATTAAAAGGTTTTAGGCCTAATAGCATAGAAGGCAAAATTGTTTCTGATGCAGATATGTGTGATGCTCTTGGTGCAAATGGTATTTTAAGAGTTTATACATATAGCATTAAACATGGTAAGCCATTTTTTGATAGAAATATTTTTCCAATAGAAAATTTAACTGCAGATGAATATACTAAGAGATGTGCTGATAGCAGTGTATGTCATATTTTCGAAAAAATGTTAAAATTAAAAGATCTTATGCTTACTGCCCCTGGTAAAGAAGAAGCTATTTCAAGACATCAAATTATTGTAGATTTTCTATATCATTTATTCGAAGAAGAAAATGCACCAGAATGGACTGATTATTTAAATAAGTATCTAAACAATTAAAATGTAGCTCCTGACACTCAATAATTGTCAGGAGCTATATGTTTCCCATTACTTAATACTGGAATTTCTATACATTCAGCCTTTTTTTGTAATTTTCCTTGACTTTTCCTTGCTTTTATAATAAAATATTATAGTATGAATTTAGTAATATGATTATAGTAAGAACTTCTCCCCGGTAGTTTTTGTTATAATTTCATATAAAATATAGAATTGAAATGGAGGATATAGATTACCATGAATAATACTACATATAGTGTTAAGAAAAATGATATTGAAAGAAAATGGTATATAATCGATGCAGAAGGCAAAGTATTAGGTAGAGTTGCCACAGAAGCTGCAAAATTATTAAGAGGAAAACATAAACCAACTTATACTACACATTTAGATGTTGGTGACCATGTTATAATAATTAATTGTGCAAAAGTTGTTTTAACAGGTAAAAAATTAGATCAAAAAATTTATAGAAGCCATTCAGGATATATTGGTGGAATGAAAGAAACTACTGCTAGAGAACTTTTAGCAAAAAACCCTGAAAAGATGATGATGCATGCTATAGTTGGTATGCTTCCACATAATTCATTAGGTAGACAAATGGCTAAAAAATTAAGAGTATATGCTGGTAGTGAGCATGAAAATATCGCTCAAAAACCTGAAGTTTGGGAGGTAAAATAATATGGCAAAAAAAGCAGAAAAAATTATGTTCTATGGTACAGGAAGAAGAAAAAAATCAATAGCAAGAGTTAGATTAGTAGAAGGTTCTGGAGTTATAACTGTAAATGGAAAAAACATAGATGAATATTTTGGAACAGAAACATTAAAAGTTATAGTTAAACAACCTTTAGTCGCTACAAATACTCTTGAAAAATATGATGTTATTTGTAAAGTAACAGGTGGTGGATTTACTGGTCAAGCAGGAGCTATACGTCATGGTATTGCAAGAGCATTATTAGAAGCAAATGCTGAATATAGACCAACTTTAAAAGTTAATGGATACTTAACTAGAGATCCTCGTATGAAGGAAAGAAAAAAATACGGTCTTAAAAAAGCAAGAAGAGCACCACAATTTAGTAAGAGATAATATAGAAATAAAAAAGAAACCTATCAAAAGGTTTCTTTTTTTATTCTATTTATTTCCGTCCATATTAATCAATTTTGTAAATACCACTAAATATGCTATTGAAAAACAAAATCCCCCTATTACGTCACTTGCATAATGTACTCCTAAATATATTCTACTTAATCCTATTAATATTATTAAACAAGCTAATATTGATATTAGAGTCCATTTTAAATATTTATTATTAACATTTTTGTATATAAAATATATTATAAGTCCATAAAATGCCATGCTAACCATAGAGTGGCCTGAAGGAAAACTAAATCCTCCCTGTTCTATTAAGCGAAATCCTTCCGGTCTTGGTCTTGCAAATATCAATTTTAATAATTGATTTATTACGAATATTACAATAGTATTTAAAACTAATAGTTTGCCACATTTTTTGTTTTTAGGTACTAATAAAGCATACACACATAGTGTTACTATTACTATACCCGATCCTAAAGCTGTTATAATTTTCATAAAAATTGTTAATGGATCATTTATTATTTTAGATACATAAAAATAAACTAATTCATCAAAAATGTATATCTCATTTTGGAATATATTTTCTACAATTTCATAAAAAACTACTATACATACTAAAAATATTATCCAGCTTTTATTACTAATTATCGTTTGTTTTACTTTTTCCATTATTACTTCCATTCCTTCCAAAATCATAACAATAGAATACTTCTCAACTTATATTTCTTAAGCCATTTTCTTTGCGATTAATGCTTTTATTTTTATTCCCTGTTCCATAAACATTTTTTCATGTTCTGTAACTATGTTGTCCCAAAAGTCAGGCTCACTTTCTAAATCATAAGTTATTTTTTCTATTTCGAATTTCATTTGTTTAAAATAAGTTATGCTGTCATTAAACAGTCCATCGTCATCTGTTTTAAAGAAAATTTCACCATTATCTTGAAGAAATTCTCTATATTTTTCTAATTGTCTTGTATGAGTTAATCTCTTCTTTCTATGTTTACCTTTTGGCCACGGATTGCAAAAATTTATGTATATTCTCTCTATTAAATCGTTTTTATCTATTATATTCAATATTCTTTCAATATCATATCTTGTTATATAAACATTGTCTATCTCCCTGTTTGCTTCCTTAAAAGCTACTTCTATATTCCTTTTTGCTAATCCTAACATGGCATCTACTAAATCTACTGCTATGTAATTTATATCTCTATTTTTTACAGCCAATTGTGAAATAAAACTTCCTTTTCCACATCCTAATTCTAAATGTAATTGGTTTTCTTTGTTTTTAAATAATGTATTCCACTTTCCCCTATATTCTTCTGGATTATCTATGTAAAATTTACTTGCTTCTAATTCTGGTCTCGCCCATGCTTTATACCTTATTCTCATTCATCTGTTCCTTTCCTACTTTTTGTTCTCTAATAATATATATTGGTCTTTTCTTTACTTCTAAATATGTTTTAGATAAATATTGTCCAATTATTCCTAATGAAAATAATTGTATTCCACTTACCATAAATATAATACATGTTAAAGATGGCCAACCAGATGTTGGATCTCCAAATACTAATGTTTTTATTATTATAACTATTATCATAATAAAAGAAATTAAACAAAATAATAAACCAATAAATGAAGCTAATACAAGTGGAACTGTAGAAAACGCAGTAATTCCTTCTAATGCATATTTAAATAATTTCCAAAAAGACCACTTCGTCTCCCCTGCCACTCTTTCTATATTTTCATATTCTAACCATTTTGTTTTAAAGCCAACAAAACTAAATAACCCTTTTGAATATCTATTATATTCTTTCATAGAAACAATAGCATCCTTCATTTGTTTTGTCATTAATCTATAGTCTCTTGCTCCATCTACCATTTCCACATCTGACATCTTATTTATTAATTTATAAAATATTCTTGCAAAAAAGCTTCTAATAGGTGGCTCTCCTTTTCTAGAAACACGTCTAGTTCCTACGCAGTCATATCCTTCTTCTAATATTATGTCATACATTTTTCTTAATAAATCTGGTGGATCTTGCAAATCAGCATCCATTAATGTAACGTAATCACCTTCAGCGGCTTCTAATCCTGCGAGCATTGCTGCTTCTTTTCCAAAATTTCTTGAAAATGATATATATCTTACCTTTTCATCTTTTAAAGCCAAATCTTTTATTATTTCTAATGTCTTGTCCTTTGAACCATCATCTATAAAAATATATTCAAAATCCGTATCAAAAAAATCTCTTATTCGAACTTCTTCTATTTTTTTATAAAATATAGGTAATGCTTTTTCTTCATTAAAACAAGAAACAATTACAGATATTTTTTTCATATTCTAACTCCTTTTTATAATACTCATATAATTGATTTTACACTATTTTTTCAAAATAATCAATATACATCAAAGACTTGATATTTTTTCCTTTTTGATATATATTATATCTAACGTTAATTTTTCGAAAGGAGTTTCTTCATGGTACAAAATAAAATTTATGAAGGTGAAAAAATTAGTAGTTTTAGAGAATTAGTTTATAGGTATGAAACTAGATATATGGATAAGGATGTATTTGTTTATAAAGATAATCCTAAATCTACTGATTATATTAGGGTAAATTATAAAGATTTTGCTCAAGACATTAAAAGATTTGGTACTGCTTTATTAAATCTTGGTCTACAAGGAAAAAAAGTAGCTCTTATCGGGCCAAATAGATATGAATGGTGTGTTAGCTATTTAGCTGTAACAACATCTGATATTGGAATAGTACCATTAGATAAATCATTGCCTAATAATGAAATCGAAAGTCTTATTTATAGAAGTAATGTTGATGCAGTTATTTTTGATAAATCTTATGAAAATATTTTTATAAATATAAGAGATAAAAATGATACTAATATTAAGAATTTTATTTGCATGGATAATAATAATAATTTTTTATCATTCCCTTCATTAATAAAAACTGGTCAATCTTTAATGGAAAATGGAGATTTTAAATATGCAGATATAAATTTAGACCCTAATAAAGTTTCAATATTTTTATATACTTCCGGAACTACATCTATTTCTAAATGTGTAGGGTTATCACAAGCTAATATTTGTGCAGATATATATGCATTAAGCCAAATGACAGATATACGTACTGCTGATACATTTTTATCTTTTTTACCATTACATCATACTTTTGAATCTACTACAACATTTTTATATGGTACTTCTTGTGGAATTACTATAGCTTTTTGTGATAGTTTAAAATATGTTCAAAAAAATTTAGTAGAATATAATATTACAGGATTTGTTTGTGTTCCATTAATGTTAGAAGTAATGTATAAAAAGATACTCAAAGGAATTGATGAACAAGGAAAGACCACTCTTGTTAAATTTATGAGAAAAGTTTGTAATCTACTTTTAAAATTTAAAATAGATATTAGAAAAAAAGTGTTTAAAGAAATATTAGATCAGTTAGGCGGAAAAATAAGAATTCTTATAGCTGGAGGAGCTCCAATGAATAAGGAAGCTATACAAGGCTTTTTAGACTTTGGTATTATTCTTTTACAAGGCTATGGCTTAACAGAAACTTCTCCTGTTCTTGCAGGTGAAAATGAATTTTATTCAAGAGTAGGATCAGTTGGTCTTCCAATGCCTGGAGTAGATATTAAAATAGATAATCCTAATAAAGATGGAATTGGAGAAATAATCGCTAAAGGTCCTACAATAATGAGTGGCTATATAGATAATGAAGAAGCAAATAAAGAAGTTCTTAAAAATGGTTGGTTCCATACAGGAGATTTAGGCAAATTCGATAAAGATGGTTATTTATTTGTAACAGGAAGAAAGAAAGATGTTATTGTATTAAAAAATGGTAAAAATATTTATCCAGAAGAAATTGAAATTCTAATAAATAAATTACCTTATGTAGAAGAAAGTATGGTGTTTGGAAAGCCTGCTAAAGATAACGATTTAATGATATGTGCAAAAATTGTATATAATTCTGATTATTTAAAAGAAAACTATAGCAACTTATCTAAAGAAGATTATCATAATTTTATATGGCAAGATATTAAAAGTAAAATAAACAAATCTATGCCTACTTATAAATATATAAGAGAAATAATAGTTACAGATGAGCCTTTAATAAAAACTACTACACAAAAAATCAAAAGATTTGAAGAAATAAAAAAAATATTAGGTGAACAATAAATATTTTATTTGTTTTCTATTAGATTAAAGAGGGTGTCCTGAAATAGGAGCCCAAGAACCAAAAAATCCAGCTCGATAAGAGTTGGATTTTTTGGTTTAAAAA
>CALXPY010000054.1 GCA_944390395.1 uncultured Clostridia bacterium
ATCTATTAAAGACTGAAACCTTTTAATATCAAAGGTTATCAGTCTTTTACTCTTTCATAACTGTCAAATTTGGGATTTTAACAATAGCTTTAGCTAAAATCAACATTTTCCATCATTTTAATACAATCGTAACAAAATTGTAATATTATTGTAATATTCTAGTTTTATTTAATTCTTCTATAGCTCTATCTGATAATTTTCCATACTTAATTTTTTTATCTTTTATCTTTTCTTCAAGTTGTGGTAATATACCAAAGTTGGCATTCATTGGTTGGAATTTTTTATTTTCTGTAGAAATGTAATCTGCTAAAGCTCCTATCATTGTGTATTTAGAAAATATAACTTTATCCTTTTGTAAAAATTTATTTACTGCATTTATTCCTGCAACCATGCCTGATGAAATAGATTCCACATATCCTTCTACTCCAGTAATTTGTCCAGCAAAAAAAGCGTTTTCATTCTTTTTTAGATTGTATGTATTATCAAGTAACTCTGGTGAATTTATGAATGTGTTTCTATGCATTACTCCATATTTTACAAATTCTGCATTTTCCAAACCTGGTATTAAACTAAAAACTCTTTTTTGTTCTCCATATTTTAAATTAGTCTGGAACCCTACTAGATTATATAAGTTTCCTTCTTTATTATCTTGTCTTAATTGTATTAATGCGTATGGTCTTTTACCAGTTCTAGGATCTGTAAATCCAACAGGTTTTAAAGGACCAAATCTTAATGTATCAAGTCCCCTCTTAGCCATTATTTCTATTGGCATACAACCTTCAAATATTTCTCTTTTTTCAAAATTATGCAATTCTACTACTTCTGCATTTATTAATTCATTTACAAACTTCTCATATTCTTCTTTGTTCAATGGCAAATTAATATAATTATTTTCTTTGTTTTTGCTTATCCTTTCTTGCCATTCTACTATATCTTCGTCTTTTTTTCTTTCTTGTTCATATCTATCACCCCAAAAAGCGATATTCATGTTTATAGAATCTTTTTCTATTATTGGAGCTGCTGCATCATAAAAGTGTAGACCTTCTTCTCCTGTTAATTCTTTTATTTCACTTGAAAGTCCATCAGAAGTAAGTGGACCTGTTGCAATTACAACTATTCCATTTTCTAACATTTCTTTCAAAGAAAGGTTTTTACTATTTTTTCCTACTTCTTCTCTTATAACTTCTATGTTTTCTATGCTATCAATTTTTTTAGTAACTGATTCGGAAAATTTATTTCTATCTACTGCTAAAGCTTGTCCTGCTGGAACTGATACATCATATGCTGTTTTTATTAAAAGAGAATCTAACAAATTCAATTCTTCTTTTAGTAATCCACAAGCATTTGTATGTAAACTAGATTTAAAAGAATTACTACAAACTATTTCTGCCAAATTTGAATTATTATGTGCTGGTGAAAATTTTTGTGGTTTCATTTCATATAACTTAACTTTTATCCCTCTTTTAGCTATTTGATAAGCTACTTCTGTTCCTGCTAAACCTCCTCCAATTACTGTTATATAATCATTCATTATTAGTACCATCCCTTTCTCAAATTTCAGATTAGTTCATAGTATTAGTCTTTCTTCCTTTTAACCTATAAAATACTTAATTTTAGCATTTACTCAAATAGTGCCATAATATCTTCCTTAGACAAATTGTTTATAAAAGTATTTTTATTAGAAAGTACACTATCTATTAATTTTTCTTTTCTTTGTTGTAGTTCATAAATCTTTTCTTCTATGGAATTTTTTGTTATTAATTTATATACTTGAACATTATTTTTTTGCCCTATTCTATATGTTCTATCTGTAGCTTGATTTTCTGCAGATAAATTCCACCATGGATCATAGTGAATTACTACATCTGCTCCTGTTAAATTTAGGCCTGTTCCTCCTGCTTTTAAAGAAATTAAGAAAACCTTTATATCTTCATTTTTATTAAATTCATTAACTAAATCTATACGCTCATCAACCTTTGTTTGTCCAGTTAATTTAAAATATTTAATTTTTCTTTTCTTTAATTCTTTTTCTATAATTTCAAACATTGATGTATATCCTGAAAATAGTAGAATTCTATGATTATTTTTTATAACATCATTTATTACTTCTATACATTGTTCTAATTTACTACTTCCTCCCTCATAATTGTTTAAAAATAAGCTTGGATGGCAGCAAATTTGCCTTAATCTCATTAATAGTGCTAAAATTCTTATTCTATTATTTTCAGAATTAATTTCTTGTAATACCTCACTTTTTGCTCTTAACATGTAAGACATATAAATATTTTTTTGTTCTTCTTCCATCTCATTATATAATACAGTCACACTCTTATCTGGTAATTCAGTTAATACATCCTTTTTTACTCTTCTTAATACAAATGGTTCTATTAACCTTTTTAATCTTTCCATTCTATTATTGTTTTCTTCTTTAACTATAGGTGTCTCATATAATTCTTTAAACTTTTTATATGAAAATAAGTATCCGGGCATAGTGTAATCAAAAATTGACCATAATTCAGATAATGAGTTTTCTATTGGAGTTCCTGTTAGAGCAAATCTTGTTTCTGCATTTATATATTTAATTGCTCTTGCATTTTTTGTATTATTATTTTTTATATATTGAGCTTCATCAGCAATAATATATTTAAAATCATAGTTTTTTTGTTTATATAAATCTATATCTCTTTTTAATAAATCATAAGATGTTACTACTATGTTAAAATTTGCTATATCATCTATCTTACTTTTTCTTTCCTCATAGTTGCCAGTTATTGCAACTTTTGTAAGAGTTGGTGTAAACTTTTCTGCTTCGTTTAACCAGTTTAATACTAAAGAACTTGGTGCTACTATAAGCGATGGTTTTACAGCTTCTTTTTCGTTTTCTACATAAGATAAAATTACAGCTAAAACTTGTAATGTTTTTCCAAGTCCCATGTCATCTGCCAATATTCCACCAAAATTATATGTATCTAGATTTTTTAACCACTTATAACCTTCTTTTTGATATTTTCTTAATTCTGCATTTAAATTATTTGGTAATTTAGTTTCAGTTGATTGATTATTTTGATCTATTGTTTCCACAATTTCCACATATTCATTGTTAGTAATTATTTTGGTATTATCTAACTTCTTTAATATTTTATCTAAATACATTATTCTGTTTATAGGTAATTTTATAATATTGTTTTCAGCTTCTTCATACTGAATATCCAAATTATCTTCCATTTCTGCAAAAACTTTTATTGTTTTATCATTTTCTAAGTCGATAAAATCTCCATTTTTTAGTCTATAATATTTCTTTTTTAATTTATATTTTTTTATAATATCATTTAATTCTGCTAAATCTAAACCTATATTTTCTAAATCCAAATTAAGTAAATTATTTTCTACTCTTATTCCCATAGTTTTTAAACTTAATTCTCTAACCTTCTTTTCTTTAAAGTTTTTTGTAACTAAAACTTCAAACATTTTCATATAATTTTCGATATCTTTCGACAAAAAATTATAAATTTCTTCATCATTAGCTAATATAAGTCTATAATTTTTTCCATCTAACATGAATCCTGAATTTATAAAAATGTTTAAGACTCTATTTTCTTCTAAAACATTTCTAGCAATATCAATGTCTCCATCATCAAAAGGGTTTATTTCAGTATTATCATAGCAAAATCTTAAATCACATATTATTTGATTTTTTTGATTATAATCCAAATATACTTTTACATTTAAATCTTTTGGAATATACTTTTCTAACAAACTTTTATCAATAGTGGTTATATCAATTTCATCTTTAATCTTTGGATATATCACACCAAAAAATTCTTTAACTTCTTTTTCATTGATTATAATTTTATTAGTGTAATTTTGTTTAAATATATTTAATAAATTTTGGATAGTGCCTTGAAAGTCGTCACTACATCTATACAAATATTTATTTAACAAAAAATATTTATAAGATTTTCCCTGTAAAATTTCATACTCTAAATCATCATTATTACAACTAATGCAATATTTATTATCGTCTAATTTATCTAAATGAATTTTTATTTCTGGATCTTTTGACACGAACTTTACATTTTTTTTATTTTTGCCTATTTCAAATGTAATTTGCTTATTATTATATATATCAAAAATTTCATCAAGAGCTGTATTAGAAAGTACAATATTTGAATGTAAAAAGTTTTTTGGATAGTATGTATAATTATTAGTTATCTCTCCAGAAAATTTCATTATTTCTGCGTATTTTAATAAAAAATCTAATATTGGCAAACTTGATTTTTCAAAATTTTCTTTTTTATGAATAAATTCAAGAGAATCATTATATTTATAATTTTCTCCATTTAGCATTTTATCATAGAACTCTACTAAATTTTTGATCTTAAACAATTCCTTTTTACCAATTTTAAATTCAACTTTTAACTTTTTAGTATATTGGTCATATATAATTTCTGGAACTAACTTTATACTAGCATTTAAGGAATTACTATCAGAGCAATTTTTTTCCGTATTTTCATCCATAATAAATGTATTTAGCATTTGTTTAAATACCCTACTATATTCTTTATTTTGAATATTTTCCAACTCTTTTTTATTCATAATAATATAAACCCCTTTAATGCTATTTTTAAAATTTATCAATAATTAATTATACATTATATACGAAATAAATTCAAGGGATTTAAATGAACAAAATTCTCATTCATAATAGTATTGTTTCTGTGCTATTATAATTATCATTTTATGTAACATATTACGCGAAAAGAAGACATTTCCCCTGCTGATGATACTCCTTGACTAAATCTAAAAGCAGTATGATAATTAACTACAGTTGCATTATACGTTCCTCCTCTAACTACTCCATGATATTGTCTTCCTCCATTTACAAAACCCGAATATTCTGTTGTCCATTCAGCACAATTTGATGCCATATCATTTATATTGCAAACCTCATCTCCTGTTGTTCCTGTATTTAATAATTTACTATTCTCAATAAGTTTATTAGCATAATTCACATTTCCCATAGCTTGTATAAATACTATTGCTGTGTCCCACGTATAACTATTTACTAAATCACTCTCTACTCCTACACTACTATCATTATTATACATATTTCTACTTATCTTTGCTGCATCCGTTTGTGTTACATTATTCCACAAACTTCCTATTGTCCATCTGCTAAAATTTGTAGTTTTAGATATCTTTGATAATGGTTTGAAATCTAAAACACTACTTCCACTGCCATAACTTGCTTCATATCGTGCTAAATAATATCCTTCATTTTTCCTTACACTATTTACAAATTCTGCTAAATCTTTTGCTATTGCATTTAATTCATTAGTCCCTTCTGGATTGCTTCTTGTTGCATATTCTAAAGCTTTATCTGAACCATCACTCATATTTATATTTATTAATTGGTTATAATTTTCTGCATTTTCGTTTGTATACGCTACTTGTACTAATGTTGGTGTTCCATTTGTCGTATTAAAAGTATACCTTCCTAAATGTATATCACTATAATTTGTTCCTGTACTATCTTTATACACTCTTCCTACTGGTATCCATACAAATTGGTTACCAACCTTATCTTGTATTACTATTCCCTCTGGTACTGTTGTTCCTTCTTCCTCCACTACTTCAAAGCCTTTTGGAATTGTCACTTTATTTCCATATTCATCTTCTACTTGTATAGTCTCATCTTGTATATCTGTTACATCTTCTATTTTAGGTGGTTCTGGATCTGGTTCTGGTATGGTATTTTCTTCCGGAATCTCAATATTACTATTCCAATTTGAATCCATTGTCTCATTTAATTCATTTAATAATTCGTTAAGTTCTGTTTCATCTTCCTTTACCAAATTATTCATTCTGTTTGCTGTTTCTTTTGACTTCTCCAATATGCCATTTTGTCCTAATGTTACATCTATTGTCACTCCTGCTAATATTAAAATAACTACTATTGTCACAGCTAAAACTATTAGCGTTATTCCTCTTTTTTCTTTTATATTCCTCATAAATTACTTTTCTCCTTCTTTATTAATTAAAAATCTACGCCCACAATATGTGATAATATGTTTTTTCTTGCTCGTCCCTACTTCGTAAGAAAATGTATAAAATTTTGCTTAACCTCG
>CALXPY010000055.1 GCA_944390395.1 uncultured Clostridia bacterium
AGCCATCGCGGACTCGAACCGCGGACAACTTGATTAAAAGTCAAGTGCTCTACCACCTGAGCTAATGACCCAGATAAGTCTTGCGAAGCCCTAACGAGCTAGCACAAGTCTTATTTTAAACTATTTTATCCCATTTGTCAATACTAATTGTGAAAATAATTTGTTTTTTTTGTAAAATTTTCAAATTTATTGCCTACAATAAGATTGAAGTTTAAAAAATCAAGAATTAAATTCTTTATTTATTCAATTCTTTTACTAATTCTTCTACATCAATTCCATGTACTTCACAAGCTTCTTCTATTGTTTCCTCTTGTGAAGCTGGGCATCCTAAACAATGCATTCCTGCATCTAATAATATTTGAGCTTTTTCTGGATAGTTTTGTAGTAACTCTCCAATTTTTATATCTTTATTTATTTCCATTAAAATCTTCCTTTCTATTTTTTTATTATTTTATACTTACATAAAAATTTTATCACATTTTTTAAAAAAAGTATAGACAAATTTTAAAATTTATTATATCATTATGTAAAATATTGGAAGGAGGTTTTTTTATAAATTTAATCGATCTATTTTTTATAGTTTTTCTTTTTAATTCTTTTATAGTTTTATATTCTATTTACACATTCTTTGATATTAAAATATTCCATAACTTACAAGGTGCAAAATTAAAATTAAAAAAGATAACATATAATTAGGAGGTGATGCTTATATAATAAAGCGTATTATTTTTGTTTTATTTTTTTCAATTATTTTATGTTTGATTGGTTATCGTATTTTTTCTTCTATATTTTTTTCCAATGAAATTATAATTGAATACGGAATTACTCCTTTTAATATTGTTACTGAACAGCCTGTTTTATGGCACTATATTAAAATTCTATTTATTATCAGTTATATTTTTTCTTCTCTAATTATTTCAAATTCATTTTTTTCTATTATAAAAAATTTCAAATGCAAATCTGCTAAATCTAAAAAACATTCACATAAAACTCATATTAAAAAAGAAAATTATCCTTTTTTAACTCCTAATAATAACAGTCTTTCATTATTAGTTGGAAAATCTGAACTCACGGATAATAATATATATTTGCCCGAAAAAAGTCTATATCAAAATATTTTAATAACAGGAACAATTGGAAGTGGAAAAACTAGTAGCGCTATTTATCCATTTACCAAACAATTAATAGCATATATGCATAACAACGAAGCAAAAAAACTTGGTATGCTTATTTTAGATGTTAAAGGCAACTATTCTTCTAAAGTTTTAGAATTTGCTAAATTATATAACAGAGAAAATGATGTTATTGTTATAGAATTAAATGGAAAATATAAATATAACCCTTTAGATAAACCCAATTTAAAAGCTTCTGTTTTAGCTAATAGATTAAAAACTATTTTATTGTTATTTTCTAAAAATAATTCAGAATCATTTTGGTTGGACAAAGCAGAAGAAGTTTTAAAGGAATCAATTAAAATTTGTCGATTATATAATAACAACTATGTTACTTTTGAAGAATTGCATAAACTCATTTCTCAGCCCAACTATTATAAAGAAAAAATTGAATTATTGCGTCAAAAATTCATCGCTTCTCAATTTAATGAAGCTCAAGTATATGACTTACTAACTGCCATAACTTTCTTCGAAAAAGAATTTCTGCTATTAGATTCACGTACATTATCTATTTTAAAATCCGAAATTACCAGAATTACCAATTGTTTTATTTCTGAATATGAAATTTTAAATACTTTCTCCCCTCCTATTAGTGATATTAATTTTAAAGGATTTGAAGATGTTATAAATAAAGGAAAAATAGTTGTGCTTAATATGAATATTAGTGAATATAGAAATCTTTCTAAAATTATTGCAGCCTACTTAAAATTAGATTTTCAATCAGAAGTTTTAATGAGGCTAGCTAAATCTGAAAATAACAATTTTAGAAGCGTATGTTTTATATCCGATGAATATCATGAATATTGCGTAGATACAGATGCAGATTTTTTTGCCCAAAGTAGAGAAGCAAAATGTATTAATATTGTTGCTACACAAAGTTATACATCTTTATTAAATACATTAAATAGCCAATCAACTGTTAAAGTTATTACTCAAAACCTTATAAATAAATTATGGTTTAGAACTGACGATATTTTTACTATTGAAGATGCTCAAAAGCAAATTGGAAAAGAAGATAAAGAAAAAATTTCTAAAGGTATTACAGAAAATGCAAAAGAAACAATTTATAGTTATTTTACTAATTCTTTGAATTCCAAAGATTCAAATATTTCTGAAACAATAAGTACTTATATTCATTCTGATTTTATTTATGATACAAATTTTTTTACTCAAGAATTACAAACGTTTACTTGTTTAGTTTTTTTATCAGATGGCAATAAAATTTTAAAACCTCAAAAAATCAAATTATTTCCATATTTCAAGAAAGGATGATATTATGTCAAAAATAAAAAAATTAATTTTTTCTATATTTTTATTATTATTTATATATTTAATATTTTTTAATAATTTTTCTCAAGCAGCGCTTTTTGGTGGCACACCAGAAATTGTAGATAAATTAAACTCTGCTTTTGAAAAAATTGAAGAATGGCTAATAAAATTGGCTACTCCCGCAGCTGCCGTAGCCGTAGGAGTCGGTGTTTTTATGAAAAAATTTAGTTTTGGAGATGAAGAAAGAATTCGTATTGCAAAAAAATTAATTAGAGGATCTCTTTTCTCTTATGCATTTATTTTAGCAATTGACTTAATTTTATCTGCAATAAAATCTCTAATATAGGTGGTGATATAGTTGGAAGGAAATCAAACCAATATCACAAATTCTATCATATCCACTATTAATTCAATTTTTGAAACGTTATTTTCTTCTTTAGACAATAGTATTTATGAAGCATTAGATGACTTAGCTTTTATAGATACTAATATTTTAAATAATTCAACTTTTGAAAAAATATTTGGCGTTAACTCCTCAAATGGTATTTTATTAATAGCTAATTCCTTACTTATTGCTTTTGTAATTTATTATGGCATAAAGCTATTATATTCTTATTATATGAATATTCAAATAGAAAGACCTTATCAGTTTGTTTTCAAGACCCTTATATTTGCAATAGCATTAAATTGCTCATATTTTATTTGTTCACAATTTTTAAATATTAATTCTCTTTTATCTTCTTCAATTAGATCAATTGGCGAAAATATTTTAAATACCAATATCTCTTTTTCCGAATTAATAAACAGATTAAATTCTATAATATCTATAGAAAGTTCCTCATTCAATATTTTTTCATTTGATGGTTTAATAAAAAGCTTTATATCAATTGGACTTTTTAATCTTATATTTTCTTATGCATTAAGATATATTTTATTAAAAGTTTTTATTCTTATAACCCCTTTTGCCATACTTACATTAATAAATAATTCAACTAGTTGGTTCTTTAAATCATGGTTTAAATGCTTTTTATCTTTACTTTTAATCCAATCTTTTGTATCTATTATATTATTAA
The DNA here is from genome assembly GCA_944390395.1 of uncultured Clostridia bacterium. GTDB lineage: Bacteria > Bacillota > Clostridia > TANB77 > CAG-508 > CAG-273. Next base: position 3,515 of record CALXPY010000055.1, read on the forward strand.
TAATTTTTTCTTTAGATTATAATTCTTCCAATATTTTATCTAAATTAATGTATGTAGGTGGTATGTATGCATTAATACGTGCTAATTCCTATATAAGACAGTTAATACGGCGGACTTTCTACAGATATATCTACTAATATAAACCTTTCTTCTAAGTTTTTAAGGAGTTGATTATATTATGAAATTTATTTTCCCTCAAAATTATAATTTTAAAAATAAATTTTTAGGAGTTATAGATTATTCCACTTTAATATTAAATATAATTTGGGATTTATTTGTTTTTTCATTATCTAGCCTAATTTTTCAAAATAATTCTATAAAAATTTCTATTTTCATTATTTTATGCCTCCCCCTATTATTATTTAGCATTATAGGATTTAATCATGAAAATATAATATCTGTTTTTATATATTTTTATAAATATTTTAAAAATCCTAAAATATATCTTTACAAAAAATATTAATATATTATTTGCCTTTTAGGTCATTTATATTTTATTTTAAATTTATTATCTAACAATGTAAGAAATTATTCTGAATCCACTATATACTAAATCCATATCTGTTACAGTAGAATTTCTACTTCCAGTAGAATGAGTTCCGAAAAAAATAGTTTCCGCCTCTTATAACGCACGAATAACTAATACTTAGATTAGTATAATCAGAATATTCTGTAGTAACTTCATAACAATTTGAAGCCATATCAAATATATTACATACCTTATCTTGTGTTGTACCTGTATTCTTCAAACTCATGCTTCCATCATTTTTATTAGCATAATTTACATTGCCCATTTCTTGTATAAATACTATTGCTGTATCATAAGCATAACTATTTACTAAATCGCTCTCTACTCCCAAACCACTATCATTATTATACATATTCCTGCTTATTTTTGCTGCATCTATCTGATTTATACAGTTCCATAACATTCCTTGAGCTAAAGCTGTACCGCTATTCGTTCTTGGATTTCCTGTTGAAACTTTTGATAATGGCTTATAATTAGCTACACTATCTCCACTTCCATAACTCGCTTCATAACGTGCTAAATAATATCCATTGTTTTTCTTTACACTATCTACAAATGCTTCTAAATTCTTTGATATAGCATTTATTCCCCCCACAATACCATCTGGATTTGATCTAGCAGCATATTCATAGCAATTAGCTCCTGACATATTACCAGGTATAGAAATTAATTGATTATAATTTTCTGGATTTTCTTCTGTATATGCTAATTGCACTGGCGTTGGCGTTCCATTTGTTGTATTAAATGTATATCTTCCCAACTGTATATCACTATAATTTGTTTTACTTGCATCTTTATATACTCTTCCTACTGGTATCCATACAAATTGGTTTCCGTTTGCATCTTGTATTACTATTCCCTCTGGTACTGTTATTCCCTCCTCTTCCACTACTTCAAATCCTTTTGGTATTGTTACTTTATTTCCATATTCATCTTCTACTGTAACTGTTTCATCTTGTATCTCTGTTACATCTTCTATATCTGTTGGTTTTTCTGGCTCTGGATCTTGATTTATATCTTCATTTTCCCCTGTCTCACCACTCCACCAACCATTCATAACCTCATTCAATTCACTAAATAATTCATTTAATTCTATTTGATCATTTGTAATAGCATTATTCATTGCATTTGCTGCTTCTTTGGCCTTATTTATGATTCCATTCTCACTAAATACTGCATCTATGGTCACTCCCGCTAATATTAAAATAACAACTATTGTAACAGCTAAAGCTATTAGTGTTATTCCTCTTTTTTCTTTTATATTTTTCATAAGCTCTATCTCTCCCTCTATATTAATTTAATTTTGATCTTCCCACAATATGTGATAATATGTTTTTTCTTGCTCGTCCCTACTTCGTAAGAAAATGTATAAAATTTTGCTTAAC
>CALXPY010000056.1 GCA_944390395.1 uncultured Clostridia bacterium
AATTAAAACACCAAGTTTGAATCTTTCGAAACACTTGGTGTTCTAATGGTGCAGATGGCCGGAATCGAACCGGCACGGGAGGTTAAGTCCCGCAGGATTTTAAGTCCTGTGCGTCTGCCAGTTCCGCCACATCTGCGTGTTTGCAACTGACAGATTATATTGTACAACTTTACAAGGTGATTTGTCAAGCATATTTTAAAATTTTCTATAAATTTTCTTAAAAAAATGATATAATATACGAAAATAATAATCTGGAAAGGAAATGTGGAATGATATATACAACTTCTTATAAATCACCTGTTGGTAATATTTTGTTAGCTAGTAAAAATAATAAATTGATTGGATTGTGGATTGAAGGTCAAAAATATTTTTTGGGAAAAGTAAAAGAAGAGATAGTAAAAAAAGATGATGAGAAAATATTAGTGGAGGCAAAAAAATGGTTAGATAGATATTTTAATGGAGAGAAACCTAAGATTTCGGAAATAGATTTATCTCCTAAAGGGAGTGAATTTGCTAAAAAAGTATGGGAAATATTATGCAAAATTCCTTATGGAGAGGTTACGACTTATGGAGAAATAGCTAAAAAAATTGCAAAAACAATGAATAAAGATAAAATGTCAGCACAAGCAGTTGGAGGAGCTGTTGGTCATAATCCTATATCTATAATCATTCCTTGCCATAGAGTAGTAGGATCAAATGGAAGTTTAACAGGATATGCGGGGGGAATAGATAAAAAAATAAGTTTATTAAAACATGAAGGGGTAGACATGACTAATTTATATGTGCCAATTAAGAACATATCTTTATAGGATGAAAATATGTTTATAATAGAGTAAAATATCCAAATAAAGAGATAAAAATTCATTATAAATATAAAAATTATTTAAACATTAAAAAAAGATTGAAAATTATGTTAACACGATGTATAATATTAATGTTACCATTATTGAAAGAACAGATTCTAAAAGTATTATTTTTTTTTTATAATACTAGACAAATTAATAAAAATGTTTTAAAATAGTATAATATGCAAAAAAATATGTAATATAAAGGAGAGGTAAAAAATGAATATATGGCATGAGATTAACAAAGATAGAATAAAAAAAGATGATTTTGTTGCAATAATTGAAATTAGTAAAAATGGTAGAAATAAATATGAATTAGATAAAGAAACAGGTATGTTAAAGTTGGATAGAGTATTATATACTTCAACACATTATCCAGCAAATTATGGTTTTATACCAAGAACTTATGCGGATGATAAAGATCCACTAGATGTTTTAGTTATATGTCAAGAAGAAATCTGTTCAATGACTTTAGTTGAATGTTATCCAATAGGGGTTTTAACAATGACTGATAATAATGAATATGATGAAAAAATCATAGCAATTTGTAAAAATGATCCATTTTTGAATTGTTATAAAGATATATCTGAATTACCAGCTCATATATCTAGAGAAATAACACATTTCTTTGAGGTTTACAAACAATTAGAGGGAAAACAAACATCAATAGATAAAGTTTTAGGAAGAGAAGATGCAGAAAGAATAATAGAAACTTGCATGAAAAACTACGAAGAAAAATTTGGAAATTAACAAAAGACCGAAAGGGTGAATTATGATATTAGAGAAAATAATATTTAATTTATTAGCTTTTGCAATTTTTACAGTAGTATTCTTTAGAATGGTAAGAAAAAATGATACAAATTACTTGTATTTATTACTTTTTGAGTTCTTTGGAATATTACTAAATTTTATTGAATTAATTGCAAAAGTAGAATTTAATGTATTTTTAAAAATGATTATATATTTATTTTCAATAATAATACCATTATTAATATTAATAGTAGAATGGAAGAAAAATCTTATGTTTTCTGAAATTCTAGAAGTAAGTATTTGTAAATTATTATTGTTATTAAATAAAAATGATAATGCTAAACAAAGATTATTTAAGTTAATTAATAAATATCCAGATAGTTTTATAGCTCATAAAATGTTAGCAGATATATATGAAAAAGAAGGAAATATAGAAAATGCTTTAGGAGAATATATTAGACTAACTGAGATTGACAAAAACAATATTGAATTTAAATATAAAACAGCGGAATTATTAGACTTAAATAAAAAAAGTGAAGAAGCAATAAATACTTTAAAATCTTTATTAAATGAGAAACCAGAATATTATAAAGCAACTGCATTATTGGGTGATATTTTAATAAAAGAAGAAAACTATAAAGAAGCTATATCAGTTTATATGAATGCATTAATGTATAATAAAACAAATTATGATTTGTATTATAATTTGGGAATTGCATATACACTTATAAATGATTTTGCAAAAGCGAAAGAATATTATGGAAAAGCTGCTGAATTAAATAGTTTGCTATATAATTCTAAATATAGTTTGGCACAAATTGCTTTAATGTATGGCGAGTTAGAAGAAGCAGAAAAATTTTTAATGCAAAGTAAAGAATCAGAAGATTTAGAAGCTGGCTCATATTATTATCTGGCTTTGATTGCAATGATGAAGGGCGATAAAGATAAAGCGAAAAATTATATGAATTTAGCTATAGAACTAGATCCAGAAGAATATGCTAGAATGACTAAAGATCCAATTTTTATCCCTATAAAAAATGAAATAAGAAAACCTGAAAATGAAAAGCAAAACAAAAAGAAAAAGCTAACATATAAGGAGATTAAGTCAAATGAACATTTAGAAAATACTTGTTTATTGATGGGAAATTTAAATAACAATGATATAACTATGATGAAGAATATAAAAAATAGAGATAAAGAATTAGGAAGAGAAAAACAAGAATAAAAAATTAAATAATTAATATAATTTGATATACTAAGGTAAAAGGAAGGATTGATTTTAAGGATGGAGATTTATCAAGCACTTATTTTAGGAGTAGTTCAAGGATTAACGGAACTATTACCAATATCTAGTTCTGCACATTTAGCTATAATTCCATGGTTGTTTAATTGGCAGGGTATTCCAGAATGGTTTGATGTGGCATTACATTTTGGTACATTATTAGCAATTGGAATATTCTTTTTTAAGGATTGGCTAGGGCTAATAAAAGGTGGATATAAGTATGCAGTAAAAAAGGAAAAAACTTTTGAAGGTAAAATGTTTTGGTATATTGTATTAGCAACTATACCTGGAGGAATAATAGGTTTTGTATTAGATAAATTTGTTGGAGATGCTTTATCAACGCCTATTATTATAGCTATTGCATTAATAGTAATGGGTATTTTACTATACTTTGTAGATAAAAATGCAAAATCTGTTACTGATTATAAAGACATGACATTAAAACAAACATTCCTTATTGGTGTTTCACAAGCATTAGCTTTTATCCCTGGAGTTTCAAGATCAGGAATAACAATGACAATGGGAAGAACCTTAGGCGTAAAAAGGGAAGCGTGTGCAAAGTATTCATTTATGCTATCAGCCCCAATAGTTTTAGCAGCAACAATATTTAAGCTAAAAGATTTTGTTTTTAACTTACCATTCTTTATTGGAGTGTTAAGCAGTTTTATAGTTGGAATTGTTGTTATAAAATTCTTATTAGAATATTTAAAAAAGGGAAGTTTTAAATATTTTGCTTTATATAGAATATTATTTGGAGTATTAATAATTGTATTTTGGTTTATAAGATGAATAACAATTTAAAAAAGTTTATGAAAATTTTATTTTCATAAACTTTTTTTTAAACTTAAAAAGAGGTTAAAATAACCCAACGAGTATAAAAGAAAAGCAAAAAATAAACCAATTTTGAAAACAAATGCTGTAAAATAATGAAAAACTAATATTACAAACATGTTACAAAAATATTACATTTAGATTAAAAATAACAAAACTATATTGACTTTTTTAGCAAAAGATATAAAATATTTGTAGAAATTTGATTGAAATACTTTTTTATTGGAAAAAAAAACAAGTATTAATTATTTTGTTTTGTAAATGATAATATTATAAAATTTTATTTTACGAAGGAGAGAAAAATGCCAAGTTGTTTAGGTTTATATATAGAAAGTAATTTAATTAAATATGCAAAAGTGTCTAAAGAACGCGACAATATTAAAGTGGAATCCTTTGGAATAAAATTTTATGATAGATTAGGCGAAGCAATTAGACAAATCGTTTCTGAAACATATAGTTATAAAATACCTATAAGTATAAATTTGGCTGAGGAAACTTATAACTATTTTTACATGTTCAGCTTACTAAACAGAAAAGATTTGAAAAAAGCCGTAGGTACAGAATTTGATTCATATTGTTTTGACAAAGGAATAAACAGAAATGCATTAGAAACAAGATATGCATTAGTTAATAGCTTAGAAGACAAAGAAAAAGTTAAAGTTATACACGTGTCTTCAAATAAAAATAGTATTAACATGCTAGAGCAACAATTGGAAGGAGTTAAACCTTCTGCTATTTTCCCTCTTGGAACAAGCATTGCGAATGTTGCTGATATAAAACCTAAAGAGAATATAATGATTGTTAATATGGAAGAAAAAACAACTCTTACAACTATAGTTGATCAAAAAGTATATAATGTAGAAATAATGGATTTGGGCTCAAAAGAGGTTTTAACAGAAATAGCAGCAAAAGAAAATTCTTATGCAAAAGCGTATGAAATTTGTAAAAATAGTACTATATATACAATGGAAGGTAAAGAATTACAAGAAGATGAAAATCAATATTTAGATAATATAATGCCAACATTATATAAAATAGTAACAAAAGTAAAAGAAGAAATAGAAAATAATACTATTGATATTAGCAAAGTATATATTACTGGAAATTTATCAGTAGTAAATAATATAGACTTATATTTTCAAGAATTTTTAGGTAAAATTAAATGCGAAATAATGAAACCTTATTTTATAAAGGATACATTAAAAATAAGCATAAAAGATTATATAGAAGTTAACTCAGCAATAGCCTTAGCATTACAAGGACTTGATTATGGCATAAAAGGCATGAACTTTAAAAAGACTACATTTTCTGAAAATATGTCAAATGCTTTTAGAATAGAGACAACTGGAAAAGATAAGAAAATGAAAGATGTCTCAATTGACCTTTCAAAGATATTTAAATTTGATCTACACGAAAGAATGACAGCTACAGAAAGATGGATGTTAAGAACAGCAACTGGAATATTGACATTAATTATAATATATTCTGCATTTTCAATATTCTTAAAAAACGAAATTGGAAAAAA
>CALXPY010000057.1 GCA_944390395.1 uncultured Clostridia bacterium
TTATATAGTTTGATTGATATTTGTATCAATCGTCAAGAGAGCCAAAAAAGTTGTAAATAACTACTTCGTTGGCACCAATATAAATCTATTCGAACCAATTGAATAGTGAGATGCAAAAATCAATCAGAAAATAAAAGCTGGTTGATTTTTTTTGTTGCCTAAAAACAATCTAAACAAAAGGGACGGGGAATTTTGGCAGAGAATCGAAAATTTTAAAAGTAAAGTCAAAAATCGACAAATTAATTGTTGATAAAGTGATATAATTATATAAAATTTTATCATTTTTTTCTAAGGAGGCAGAGTTCTCATGCCAAGATCCCCCAGAAATTATTTAAACACATCATTTTTCCACGTTATGTCGCAGGGAATAAACAAAGAATTTATTTTTAATAATGCAGTAGATATTAAATTTTATATAAAGAATATGTATGAAATAAAGGATAAATATCATATAGAAATCATTGCATACTGCATCATGAATAATCATACACATTTGCTAATAAAGACAAATATAATAAAAAATTTAAGTCAATATATGCATTGTCTTAATACAAAATATGGTTTATATTACAATAAAAAATATAATAGAGTTGGATATGTATTTCGTGATAGATATAAAGCGGAAGGAATTTATAGTGAAAAACAGTTATATCATTGTATTAAGTATATATTCAATAATCCAGTAAAGGCTGGAATATGTAACAAAGCAGAAGAATATGAATTTTCAAATTATAAAAAGATGAAAGATAATTACGAAGAGGAAGAATATGATTTTATAGATGTGGAAGAAGATAAAAGAGAAATAGGCAGAAAAATAGTAAATGATTTTTTAAAACAAAAAGGGTTGCAGTTAAAAGATTTGGAAACGAATAAACAAAATTTAAAAGAGTTATTGATATTGTTAAGGAAAAAGCATAATATTTCTTTTAGAATAATATCGGATATCATACATATTAATAGAGAAAAACTGAGAACAGAATATCATAGAAGATAAAATCCTGCCAAAATTCCCCGTCCCTTTTGTTATTGATTGTTATTCATATTTATGTTATTATACAGACAGAAATTATTTATGAGGTGAAAATTATGGAGGAAATAACACCAGCAATGTTAACAGACAAGGGAATATGTCCAACATGTTATGATAAAGAAAATAATCATTGCCTATATGGAGATAATAGAGATAAGATTTTATACGAAAATGAATTGTTTGAATGTTTTTTAGTAAGTAATCCAAGGGCAGCAGGGCATGCAATAATAAGTAGTAAAAAACATTATAAAGATATGATGGAAATACCAGATGATCTATGTAGAGAAGTTTTTTTATTTGCAAAGAGACTAATGAGAATAATAAGAGAGGTATATTCGGCAGAAAGTGTATACTTATGTACTATGTGTGATGGACCAATGAATCATTTTCATGTTCAATTAATTCCAAGATATAGTTTTGAAAAAAGAGGCTCAAGAAACTTTGTGAAAGAAAGAAAAGAATATGTAGAAGATAAAGAAAAAATAGCAAAGATAAGAGAGGTATTAAAAGATAATATGATACAAATAAGAAAAGAAAATACAAATGATTATGATGAAATATATAAAGTTATAAAAACTGCATTTGCTACTGCTGAACATAGTGATGGAAATGAACAGGATTTAGTTGTAGCACTAAGGAATAGTGATAATTTTATTCCAGAATTATCATTAGTAGCAATTGATAATGATAAAATAGTGGGATATATTCTATTTACCAAAGTAGAAATAGGCAAAAATACAGAACTTGCTTTAGCACCAATTGGGGTATTACCAGAATATCAAAGAAAAGGAATAGGAAGTAAGTTAATACAAGAGGGACATAAAATAGCAAAAGAATTAGGATATCATTATGTTGTAGTTTTAGGAAGCGAAAAATATTACCCAAAATTTGGATATATTCCTGCAATAGAATATGGAATAAAACCACCCTCTGAAATAGCAAGTGAAAATTTTATGGCAGTTAAATTAAACAATGTTAATACAGAAATAAAAGGTACTGTTAAATATGCAAAAGAATTTGGATTATAAAAAGATAAAAAAATGAAAGTGACAAGTCACTTTCATTTTTTGCATTTAATTACAAGTTAATGATAACCGGTAATCCTTTAAGAGTTTATAGCTTTTCTGGCAAAAGCTATGGTGTCTTGCAATGTTTTGGCACCACCCAAATATCCACTAGGATGGCAAAATGTTGCTGTTGGAACTCCAGTTACCTGACGTAATTGAAATCCATGTAGTCCTCTCCAACAAACAGGAACATCTTTTCTGTATATATTGCTTCCTGAAAATAGAGGGATACATTGCCAATTGTATCCTTCGCTTCTTAATGAAGGATAAATTACAAATTGGATACTTTCAGCTTTGGGATTCTTTGAAATTAATAGAGAATCAAGCCATGGAACGAATTTTGGAAGAAACATAAGACCATCTTGAGAATAATCAATTGCCTCCTCAACGATATATCTAGCTTTGATTTTAGAAATTATTCTGGATAAGTATTTATCAAAGACCACTTCCATAAAATTTGTTGCATCAATAAATGCTTCATCAAAACTTTGAGTATCATCCCAATCAGGGTTAAAACAGGAGATGATTTTATTTATGTCGATAGAGTCAATAGGATGTTTTTCTTTCAATATGTTCTTAGTGTCGAAGTAATCAACAGGTATGATTAACTTCTTTTCAATTGAATTGAAAATCTCTTCAATAATGAAAATGTCATGAATTTTAGTTTGTTTGATAATAATATCATATCCAAACTTTTTCCAAATTAACCCCGGAGCTCTATAAGAAATTCCGTTAGGGCGACAAGGCTTATCTTCAGGGTTATGTGGATCAAATTCACCAAAACCTACATTCATTATAATTGCGTCTTTCCGAAAATACATTCTTCTAGATATCTCATTTGTTCTATATAAAACAACCTTATCAAATAATTTTCCAAGCAATACTGTAGATAATATATCTGCAGAATGAAAAGTACCTCCATGAGTTATTAGTGTAGCTTCCCGTGGATCTTTTGTAAATTCAATGTTCATAAAAATGCCTCCTTAATTGCTCTTGAAATATGTTTACTATAAACTCTTACTTGATAGTAAGTGTTCAAAATGAACTAAAAAATATTATACCACGTTTACATAAATAAGTCAAAACATTATATACTTTTGTATAAAATTATGCTATACTAATAAAGCAAGAAATACAAATATTAAAAATAATAAAAAGAAAGATGTGGAAAAATGAATAATATACCAGTTAAAAAAAATGAAGAATATATAGTGGATATAATAGATAATGGTTTCGAAGGAGAAGGAATAGCAAAAATTGATAATTTTACAGTTTTTATAAAAGGAACTATTAAAGGAGAAAAATGCAAGATATTAATAATCAAGGTTACTACATCTTATTGTATTGGTAAGATATTAGAAATAATTAATAAATCAGAAAATAGAGTAGAACCAGATTGCGATACATACAGAAGATGTGGAGGGTGCAATTTAAGACATATAAAATATGAAAAGACTTTACAAATGAAAAGCTATAATGTGCAGAATTTAGTTAATAAAGAATTAAAAACGAAAATAGAAGTACAGCCAGCAATAGGAATGGATACACCATATTACTATAGAAATAAAGCTCAATTTCCATTTGGAAAAGATAAAAATGCAGAACCGATTTTAGGAATTTTTGCAGAAAGGACACACGAAATAATACCTTTTAATAATTGCTATATACAAAATACTACTTCTCAACTAATAGCACAAACAGTTTTAGATTTTATAAAAAAACATAGAATATCAATATATGATGAAAAAACTGGAAAAGGACTTTTTAGACATCTAGTTATAAAAATAGGTGTAAGAACTAATGAAATAATGTGTGTATTCGTTTTAAATAATGAAAAATTTAACGAAGAATATGAATTAATAAATTTACTAAAAGATAAATTTCCTAATATAAAAACAATAGTAAAAAACATAAATAGCAAGAATACAAATGTAATAATGGGAGATAAAAACATAGTATTATTTGGAGACGGATATATAAACGATATACTTAATGGATATAAATTCAAAATATCGCCATTATCTTTTTATCAAACAAATCCAAGCCAAACTGAAATATTATACAATACAGCAATAAAAGCGGCTAATTTAAGTAAAGATGACGTTGTTTTAGATTTATATTGTGGTATAGGAACGATAGGAATTTGTGCATCTTCTTTTGTAAAACAAGTATATGGGATAGAAATAATTGAACAAGCTATAGAAGATGCAAAAGAAAATGCTAGAATAAACAATATAGACAATATTAAATTTAGATGCGGTGCAGTAGAAAACATATTAGAAGATTTAATAAAAGAGGAAAAAATAACACCAAATATTGTATTTGTAGATCCTCCAAGAAGAGGTTTAGATAAAAATACTGTAGATAACATTTTAAAGCTAAAACCAGAAAAGGTAATATATATTAGCTGCAATCCAGCAACGATGATAAGAGATCTAAAAAAACTAGAAGAATTCTATAATATTGAACAAATTCAACCAGTGGATATGTTTCCATATACGAGCCATGTGGAATGTGTGTCTGTTCTTAAGTTAAAGGAAACTATTGAAAAATAAAGAAAAATGAGATGTTTCTAACTACTCAAAAAAACACCTAAAAAAGACTAAAAAATGAAGAAATTGATTAAAATTTTATAAAAAATAAATTTAATATGGATAATAGGAAACATGTTTCCACAGTCCATATGAAGATAAATTTTTAAAGACATCAAATTAAAAACAATTGGTGTCTTTTTTGTATATAAAAATTAGAAAGAGGTGTTTATCATGTCAAATAAAAAAATACATGAGAGGTACAACCTTCCTACAATAGATGACTTTTTTGAAAATACACACGGAAGTTATATGGGAAGAGTAGAAAAGATAAATATAAGTAAAATACAAGAATTTAAAAAT
>CALXPY010000058.1 GCA_944390395.1 uncultured Clostridia bacterium
TAATGTAGCGAATGCTAAAAGAAGAATTCAAAGTATTTATTATTCCTCTGAAAACAGGAGGAGGCTATATGTACTATAACACACCAACCGATTGTGTCTTAGTTATACAGTAAACAGTAGAGGGAAAGTTTAATCATTAATTTAACCGGAGGGAAACTTAATTCCTCCGGTTTCTCCGCTTTAACAATAAATGGACTTTTTGAGATTTCTATGATATAATTTATTAAAAATTTATAGGAGGTATATGTTATGGGAAGAAAAAATCGGAGGTCAGTAGAACCAAAAGATAGGCAAGAGTGGAAGAAAAATTCTAACGGAAAGTGGGAGCTTGTTTCCAGAAGGGACAAGAAACTTAATCATGAAAAGGAAAGTTTAAGAAAACCATAACATACAATAGGGTTGTAGCATATCAATGATGTTATAATCCTATTTTTTATCTCAAATAATGTTATTAAATTACATTAAACTGGAAATAATTATATAAAATATAAAATGGAGGTAGACATGAAAAAGATTTATATAAATGGGGATTTTATAACTCTAGAGAATGACAATATAGAAGCACTTGCAACGGAAAATGAGAAGATAATAAAAACAGGTTCTAAGGCTGAAATATTAGAAGTAGCAGATGCTAATACAGAGATAATAGATTTAAAAGGGAATACACTGATGCCATCATTTATAGATGCTCATAGCCATATATTTGCGTTAGCTAAAAGTTTAATGCAGATATCCATAGATGGGTTAACTAGTATCGAAGAAATTAAGAATTGCTTAGACAAATATAAAAAAGAAAACAGAACAAATGAGTGGATTATAGTAAATGGTTATGATAATAACATATTAAAGAACAGAGAACATATTACTAAACAAGAATTAGATGAAATATTTCCAGATACGCCTGTTATTATAGAAAATAAATCTAGACATAATGGTATTGCAAATAGTGAGGCATTAGAAAAATTAGGCATAACAAAAACAACAGCAGACCCAGAAGGTGGAAGAATTATTTTTGATAAAGGATTATTAGAAGAAAATGCATTTATTGATTCCCTTAAAAAGATACCTCTTCCAAAAATAGAAGAAATTATAAATGCATTTAAAGAAGCACAAGAAATATATTCATCACACGGAATAACTATGGCGCAAGAAGGTGTTATAACAAATGAATTAGCAAAAATATACAAGTTATTGGCAGATAAGCATGAAATATTTCTTGATGTAGTTGCATACATGGATTATAGAAATGTGGACGAAATAAAGAAAGAATATAGTAAATTTATTAATAAATATAATAATAATTTTAAAATAGGTGGTATAAAAATATTTTTAGATGGTTCGCCACAGGCAAAGACTGCATGGTTAAGAGAAGCGTATGCAAATGAACCAGAATATTATGGATATAGAATAATGAAAGATGAAGATGTAGAAGAAATATTAGAAAATAGCAAAGAAAGCAATTTGCAAATATTAGCTCATTGTAATGGTGATAAAGCAGCAGAACAATATATAAATGCAATTAAAAAGGTATCAGGATTAAAAAGACCAGTTATGATACATGCACAACTCTTAGGATTAGACCAATTACCTGATGTAAAAAAATATAATATAATACCTTCATTCTTTATAAGCCATATATATTATTTTGGAGATATCCATATAAAAAACTTAGGAATGAAACGTGCAGAACATATTAGTCCAGCAGGTTCAAGTCTAAAAAAAAATATATTATTTACTTTTCATCAAGATACACCTGTTATAGAACCAGATATGTTCGAAACAATTTGGTGTGCTGTAAATAGAACAACAAGAGATGGTAAAGTGTTAGGAGAAGATGAAAAAATTTCTGTATTAGAAGCCATAAAAACTGTTACGATAAATGCTGCATATCAATATGGCGAAGAAGAAATAAAAGGAAGTTTAAAAGCTGGAAAGAATGCAGATTTTATTATTGTAGACAAAAATCCATTAAAGGTTGCAAAAGATGAACTGCGAAATATAAAGATTTTGGAAACAATTAAAGATGGCAAAGTAATTTGGAAAATTTGATTATGTTATATAAAAATCCTATACAATTTGTATCTTTTATGGTATAAAAAATGTATAGGATTTTATAAAATGGAGAAATAAACAAATGATAGAACTAAAAAATGTAAGTAAAGCTTATGTGAAAAATAAGAAAGTAGTAGAAAATATAAACTTAAAAATAGAAGATGGAATTATTTTCGGATTTATTGGACCAAATGGTGCTGGTAAAACAACAACAATGGAAATGCTTACAGGCATATTGGATATAGATGAAGGCGAAATTCTAATAGATGGAATAAATATAGAAAAAGAACCTATTAAAGCCAAAAAAGAATTTGGATTTGTACCAGATTCACCTGATGCATTTGAAAAATTAACAGGTATAGAATATTTAAATTTTATTGGTGATGTATATGGTGTTGATCAAAAAACAAGATATGAGAGAATATCAAAACTTGCAAATGATTTTGGAATATATAATTCTTTAAAAGACAGAATACAAGGATATTCACATGGAATGAAACAAAAAATAGTTATTATAGGAGTGTTATTGCATAATCCTAAAAATTGGATCTTAGATGAACCAATGACTGGATTAGACCCTAAAGCTTCATTCCAATTAAAAGAATTAATGAGAGAACATAGTGATAAAGGTAATACAGTATTCTTTTCTACACATGTTTTAGAAGTAGCAGAAAAAATATGTGACAAAATAGCAGTAATAGATAAAGGAAAAATTAAATTTGTTGGAACTTGTGAAGAACTAAGAGAAAAATGGAAATCTAACAGTTCTTTGGAAGAATTATTTTTAAAAATTATAGAAGAATAGGTATATAAATATGAAAGAATTAACGAAAGTTATTTTTAAAAATGCTTATAGAAGAGATAATGTAAATAAAGATGTTACTGCAAAAATTTTATCAGCTTTTGTTTTTGTCATTATATTTGGAACAATTTCATCATTAATGGCATTTGCAAGTTATAGATTAACAAATCAGCTTATAGAAGTAGACCAAGCACCAGCATTTATAAATATTATTTTACTTATAATGATAGTATTTTTATTTTCTAGAAGTGTTTTTGAAAGTTTAAATAATTTATACTTTTCTAAGGATCTAAAAATATTTTTACGAATGCCAATAAAACCATTACAATTAGTTAGATCGAAGATTAAAAACATGATTGTTTCTGAGTATTTAATGGAACTAATGTTATTAGCTTCACCAATAATTATATATGGAATAATAATGAACGTAAATTATATATTTTATATTTATTCAGCGATAATATTGTTACTGTTACCAATAATACCAATTGTTCTGACTTCACTAATTACAGCAACAATTATGCGATTTACAAATGTAATAAAAAATAAAACACAAGTGCAATATATAACTGTATTTATAATATTTGTAATTTTAGGAATAATAACTAGTTTATTTTCTACCGGTGAAGGTTTTTCTACAGATATTTTTACAGAAAGAATGTTACAAGTTAATGGTTTAATCGAATTGATTTCTGACTATTTCGTAATATTAAAACCAATAATGAATAGTTTACTATATTATCAAGAATTAAGTGGGTTAATTAATATTGTAATTTTTGCAGCAGAAAGTATAATTTGTTACTATGTAATGACATGGTTGATTTCTAAAGTATACTTAAAAGGTGCTATAGGTGCAACTATAAATGGATCAATAAAAGACAGGATAATAGATGTTAAACTAAAACCAGAAGATTTTAAAACAAGAAATTCGAAGATAGCATACTTGTCAAAGGAACTAAAACAAATTATTAGAACACCCATATTTTGTATGCAATGCATAATATTTCCTGTAGTATTTCCTGTAGTATTTGTAGGATTACCAGTATTTGCATTAATTGCTTTTGCAAGAAGTATTGGATTAGACTTTTTAGCAGATGCACAGCAAAACATATTAAAACCGATTGGTGTAGTAATATGCGTATGTATTGCACAAGTATTATACATAATGAACTTTACCTCAATTACAGCAATTTCTAGAGAAGGAAAATCTGCTAAATTAATGAAAACAATTCCTATTGGTCTATATAATCAATTTAGATATAAATTATATCCAGGACTAATAGCCAATGGAATAATAGCGATAATAATTACAGCATTTTATGGTCTTTTTATGCCAGAATTTAATTTTATTTTAGTTTTAACATTATTTGTTGTATTAATAGAATTATGCTTGTTAGAAGAGAAGATAATGGTATTGATAGATTTAAACGCGCCAAAAATAACGTGGACAAGCGAATATACTATGATGAAGGAAAATGTAAATGTAATGTATGAATTCTTTTATGCTGTAATTGTTATTATCTTACTTGCGTTAACTATATTTGTTTTTAGAAATACTACAGTATTACTAATATTCTTATCGGGAGTATTGTTTGTACTTAATGCCTTAATAAATAGCTATGTAAGAAAAAATCAAGCTATATTATATAAAAGGGTATACTAAATTTTAAGGAGGATTGTATATGGAAAAAAGTAAGAAAGCTCGAATCAGTGCAATAGCTACCATACTTGTTATTGCAATAATAGTTCTTGTATTTTTTCTGACAAGTGGAAAAAAACTATTAAAAACCAAAGATACATTAGAAATTTTATCAGGTTCAGAAAATAGGATATTAGAACCACTATTAGAAAAATTTGAAAAAGAAAATAATGTAGATATAAATATGACATATGAAGGCTCAGTAGATATTATGCAAGAATTACAAAATGGAGCGACAGGATATGATGCTGTATTTCCTGCAAATAGTATTTGGATAAGCATGGGAGATACTGGGTTAAAAGTGAAGCATCAACAATCTATAACTACAACACCGGTAGTATTTGGAATAAAGAAAAGTGTTGCAGAAAATTTAGGTTTTGTTGGAACAGATGTTACAACAAAAGATATATT
>CALXPY010000059.1 GCA_944390395.1 uncultured Clostridia bacterium
ATATCATAAAAGCCCATAGCGCAGATGTATACTGTGTTACAGGCTTTTTACTCTTTCAAAAGTGTCAAACTCGAGATTATATATCTTATTTTTTAAAATCACAAGAGAAATGGGTATTTTTTTTATTACATTTATGTTACAATTTTATTACAACATTTTTTCAAAGTCAAGGATTTTTATATGTTAATTTGTCATATTTTGTAATTTTGAATCTGCTTAAAGGCTTAAAAATAGGTGCCTTACATAGGCACCTAAAATGAGTTAAAAAGAATACAATATAGTTGGACATATAAGTGTTAAGCTTAATATTAATCCGAAAACAGATTCTTTAAAGCTTTTATCGTTTCTTATTTCTATCCTGCATTTAAAGAAATACGATACAATAGAAATTATTATTAAGAATAACTCTATATTTCGCATTTCTCTATTTTCAGAAAAGAGAAAAAACATTAGCCATAATATTAAGCTTGAAATACCTGCAAGTCCTAAAAACAATCTCCGATTTTGTGTCCTTTCACTCATAAATCTTCCTCCAATCCTTTAAATAACATTTACAATTATTTACCTAAAAGCGGGAGAACTAATCTCACACTAATAAGTGCGAAAAAATAATTAACGATATAGTCTTTAAGCTATATCGTCAATTATTATAATACTATTGCAAATAAATATCAATATTATTTATCTTTTTTTAATTCTGCATATCTTTTTATTTTCATTGTTGTAGTTTTTTCAAATTCATCATGTTTAATTTCTAAGTTTTTAATAGCCTTATATGAAGTTAATTGTTTATTTACTTCTTTTATTTTTCCCCAAATAATCTTTTTAATTTGATCTTCTGATAAGTCTTTACCATATTTTTCTTCTATTTCTTCATAGTTTGGTATTACTTTTACAGAAATTATTAATTCTTTCTCACCTTTTTCTTCTTTTCCATATACCATGCATTCTTTTATTTCTTCTATCTTTGATAACAATAGTTCTATTTCTTCTGGATATATATTTTTTCCATTTTGAGTTACTATAACATTTTTGCTTCTACCTGTAATATATAGAAATCCATCACTATCTAAATATCCTATATCTCCTGAATGGAACCATCTTTCACCATTTATATTCTCTATAGCAGCCTTAGTTGCTTCTTCATCTTCATAATATCCTAACATTAATGTTGGACTCTTTATTAATACTTCTCCTTCTCCATTTGCATTTGGATTATCTATTCTTATCTCTGCTTTTGCAACAGCCTTTCCTGCTGACCCAACTTTTGGTTCAAAATCAGGTGTTAATGCTGAAATTGGTGCTGTTTCTGTGAGTCCATATCCTTGTAGAAACGTTATACCAATATCTTCAACCCATTTACCAACTTTGGCATCTATTGGAGCTGCTGCAGATACTATTATTCTAAGTCTTCCTCCTAAATTCTCATAAATTTCGTTAAATACTTTTCTTTTTAAATCCACTCCCAATACTTTTAAAGCGTTAGTAACATGAATCATTGAATTTACTAGACCTTCTTTTTTGCTTTTCTTTATATTATTAATAATCTTTTTATATAATGTCTCTACTAAAAGTGGAACTGTCAATAATACTGTTGGTTTTGCTTCTTTTAGATCTGGTACTATATATTTTAATCCTTGGCATACTGCAACAGATGCACCTTTAGAGAATGGTACTAAAAATCCTATAGAAGATTCATAAGTATGATGTAATGGTAATATTGATAATAATCTGTCATTATCATAAATTTTTACATACGCAAAAACTGCATTTAAATTTTCTGCTAAATTTCTACTAGAAAGCATTACTCCCTTTGAATTTGAAGTTGTTCCTGATGTAAATATTAAAACTTTAAATTCATCTGGATCTATAACTACATTTTCAAAATAGCTATCATTTTTTGCTAAAATTTTTCCTTCTTCCAATAGATAATTTAACCCTACAGTTCTTCCATTTATTTCTTCGTCAGAATTCATTTGTATAAAATACTTTACATCGGGTAATTTATCCATGACTTTTTTTATAGTTTCACTCTTTTTAGTAGAAAATACAACTGCATCTGCTTTAGCTCTTTTTATAACATTTTCTAATTCATTTTCTGGCAACTCTTTATCTACTGGTACGGCTATACCATCACTGCAAAGCATTGTCATATAAGATAAATACCAGTGGTGAGTATTTTCACCAATAATAACTACTCTAGGGCTATTTAATTTTAATTTTCTTAATAAAGCTGTACTAAAAGCAATTACTTCTTCACCAAATTGCTTATAAGTAATTTCTCCAAAAGGTTCTTTTGGATTACTTTTTTCTAATAAAAACACCTTATCCTCATGTGCTTTAGTAACTTCATCAAAGACTTCCCTTACTGTACTATAATTTGTTGTCTCATAGTTCTTGTGCTCAAATTTCTTTTGTCTTTCTTGCTCTTTTTTTACAGCTTCATAATCAACTTTTAATTCTTCAATTTCTGATAGTTCTTTCATTTTTAATTTTGGAAATTTAAAATTTGGTATTTTAAAATCTTTTAATATTCTCATTTTACACCCCTAAATAATTATTGTTTTTTTAATTTTCTTATAAAACTTGCTTCTATATCTCTAAAAAGTTTTTGTACATCTATTTCTTTTCCATCATGCCTCATTTTATATATTAAGCTTGAACTTGTAAATCCGAATATTCCAGATGCTATTACATTAGGATCTACATCTATTATTTCACCTTTAGAAATTCCTTCTTGAACAATTTCTTCTATCATCTGTATATATTCAAAAACATAGTTTCTACACATTAAACTTCGTTCATCACTACCCCAAATTTGACTAAGAATTATTGTCATAAAATTTTCGTATTTTACTAACACTTTTATTTGTATTAATACAATAGCTCTAATTTTATCTAATGATTTTTCTAATTTGGAAGTTTTAATAAGGATACTATTTTTTAAAAGTTTTACACCTTCTTCTACTAGAAATTTAAAAATTTCTTCCTTACTTGAAAAGTGATAATATAAAGTTCCTTTCGCTACGCCAACAGTTGCCGTTATTTCTTCTATACTTGTAGCATCATATCCTTTTTTTGCGAACAAATCCATTGATGTTTCAAATATTTTTCTTTTAGTTTTATTCATTTACTTCACCTATACATTTTATTTTCTTTTTCTCATATCTAAAGTATCTAAATTGTCTAGTGCTTTTCCCGTTCCTAAAGCCACACATGAAACTGCATCTTGTGCTATCATTACATTTATTCCTGTTTTCTCTTGTAGAAGTTTATCTAATCCATCTAATAAACATCCTCCACCTGTCATGTATATTCCTTTATCGCTTATATCTGCTGCTAACTCTGGTGGTGTTCTTTCTAAAACTGAATGTACTGCATCTACAATCATCATTGCTGTTTCTATAAGTGCTTCTAGCATTTCGCTTGAATGTATAGTTACTGTTTTTGGAAGTCCTGTTATTAAGTCTCTTCCTCTTATATCCATTTCCATATCTTGAATTTTAGGATATACACAACCTATATTTATTTTTAAATCTTCTGCTGTTCTTTCTCCTATCATAATATTATGTTTTTTCTTTATATATTTAATTATTGCTTCATCAAATTTGTCTCCTGCAACTTTTAAAGAAGTGCTAACTACAGAACCTCCTAATGAAATTACTGCCACATCAGTTGTTCCTCCGTCCAATATCCACAACCATATTACCACAAGCCTTAGATATATCTATTCCTGCTCCTATAGCTGCCGCTATTGGCTCTTCTATTAAATATACTTTTTTTGCACCAGCTTGAGAAGCTGCATCTATAACTGCTTTTTTCTCTACTTCTGTAACCTGCGAAGGAATACAGATCATTATCCTTGGCGAAAATATAAATTTTCCACAAACTCTATTTATAAAATATTTAAGCATTTTTTCTGTAACCGTATAATTAGAAATTACACCTTCTCTTAAAGGTCTTGTTGCTACAATGTTTCCTGGAGTTCTACCTAACATTCTTCTAGCTTCTTTTCCTACTGCTAAAACATCTCCTGTATTATTATCCACAGCTACAACTGAAGGTTCTCTTAAAACAATACCTTTTCCCTTTACATAAGCAATTACAGTAGCTGTACCCAAATCAATTCCTATATCTTGTCCATACTTAAACATTTACATCTTCCTTTCAGAACAAATAAAATTTTTGCATTATAATTATATTATATTTTGCCAAAAAATTCAACACTTTATGTAATATACATATAAAATCTCGTTAATATTATAATCATAATTGTTATAATTATAGATTTATATCTTTTTAAATAATGTTTTTGTATCATCATAGCGTACAATTTTATTAATTTCTTCTGGTAACTCGTTTATGTAATTTTCTATTAGTTTTCTACAATTATGTTTCTTTAATATTCCTATATCTGAATTAACTTTTGCCAACAAGTTTTCTACATTTTCGTATTCCATTTTTTTAGCTTTTTTGCACACTCTTTTAACAACTTGTTTACTTGGCTTTTGATATCCATAAGGATACGATACTCTCCCTAAGAACTGTACTCCATGGTAGGCTGTATCAATTTTAGCTTTTTTAGTATTCATTTCTTGATGAGTTTCTTTTAGTTTTTCTTTTATTTTTGGCAAAGCTCTAGTTAAACTTTCTTTACTTTTGGAAACTATTATTATATCATCCACATATCTAACATAATTCTTTAACTTTAATTCATTCATAACATAATAGTCAAAATCACTTAAATTTAAGTTACTTGCTGCTTGAGCTGTTAAATTTCCTATTTTATGCAAAGCTTTGCATAATATAGGTTATAGCAATTAAAATATTATAGAAAGTATTATGTAGAAATGCTTATATTTCAAGCATTTATTTTTTTACTTTT
>CALXPY010000060.1 GCA_944390395.1 uncultured Clostridia bacterium
GAATTAATTTTTTCTAATTACTTTTTTGAAAATAATATTTACTTTGAATTAAAGTTTTGAATTTAATAATTTTATAAGTTTTTTGTTTTTAATATTTTAAATTATCATAAAATAATTATACTTTTATTCTGTACAATTATTAATACATTATTTATACTATATCTTCCATATATTTACAAGTGTTTTTTATTTCCTTATTTCGACATTTTCTGACTTACAAAAAAGAAAATGCAGTTTTCCCCTACATTTCTCAAATTAGAAGAAAACTACATTTTTATTATCTCATAAACAATTCTTCGCAAAATATGACTCTACGTCTTATTGTATTTAGGAGACTTTCTAATTTTATTTCCAAATTCTATGCTCCCAAATATGCTCTATTATTTTTTAATTTTTCTTTGTTCCTATTCTTACTATTCTTTCCATAGCACTATATGTATCTTTTGATAATAATGTTTCTGATACTACTTTTCCATTCTTTTTTAGAATTTTATATGCTTCACTTTTACATCCGTCATGTCCATATTGTTCTATAACTTCTTTTCCTTCTGCTAATGTTGGATCTTCTATATATTCTGTAGTATATGGAATATATGATAATATCTTTGATTGAATTACTACTTCATATTCTTCTTCCTCTTTTATTCCATAAATACTTACTTTGCAGACTCCATTACTTGATTCTGCAACTATTTTTATTGGATAACTTCTATTATTTTTGAATACAAAATCTAAAGTTCCCCAATATACTGTTGCATCTCTACTTGCTACTACATAACTAGTCTCAAATATATGATTACTTCTTTCTACTATTTCTAAATTTGCAAGTAATGCTGTATTATATAGTGTAGATGATAATTGGCATATTCCTCCTCCTACATCTGGCACAACTTTTCCTCCTACATAAGCTGTTCCTTCTTTAAATCCTGCTTCTAATGTTCTTTTTCCCACAACTTTATTGAAAGAAAATTCTTCTCCTGGCATTACTATTGTTCCATTAACTTTTTTACTTGCCAAAGTTATATTAGTACTTCTATTATAGTTACTTGCATCATATATAGTTTGGAATGTTGATAATTGCTCTGGAAATGCTTCCTCTCCCAAATCTGCAAGTGTTTTTTCTGCTGGTGTTATTTTTAAAGGTATTGTATATTCTTTTTTATCTTCTTCTAGCAATTTTTCTGCTTCTTCTATGCTAATTCCAAAATCAACGCCATCAACTTCTGTATGAACTTTTATAGGGTCTTTTTCTACATAAGCATCTTTTGGTTCCTTGTATATTTCATTTCTAATCTTATTTAAATCTATAGGTTGTGGATCAACTTTTTCTACTGGAATTTCCATTACCTTATAACTTTCATTAATGTTTTTTATTGAATTTAGTATGTTTTCTTTTAGTTCATCTTTTTTTATTGAATTTCCAGCTTTTCCACTTACTATTATTAACTCGTCGTCTTCTATATAATAACTAGCTTCAACAACTGAATCTGGTAATTTAGAAGCTATATCATTTATTTTTTTCTCATAAAGACCGTCGTCATAATATAAATTAGAATCTATATTTTTCTTAAATATACTTGAAAAAACTATGGCATAATTGTTTTTTACTATATTACCATCTCTACCAATGTTATAAGCTTCTGCTACAGCTGTATCTATATCAAATTTTGCCCCAAATTCATTTGCATTTATAGTTACATTATAGTCTTCATATTGCATTTCGATATTACTTTCTAACTTTTTATCTACAATTTCATTTAATTTGTTTCTTGCCTCATCTTGAGTTAAGTTAGAAACGTCTATTCCCATTATTGATATTCCAGATACTATTTTTTCATTATTTATATTTAAAAGAGCAAATATAACAGACACAAATAATACTATACAAATTAAAATAATTGATATTACTAGTAAAACTACATTTCTTTTTTTCTTATTTTTCTTAGGCTTTTCTTCTTTTTTTTCATTATTGTTAGTTTTTTCCTTATTCTCTTTTCTCTTTACTTTTTCTTTGCCTTCTTCTTTTAATTCTTTTTCTATAATTTTATCTTCTGTCTGTTCTTTTTTTTCTTCTTTTTCTTCACTTGTCTGCTCTTTTGCTTCTTCCTTTTCTTTTTTAACTTCTTTTTTAGATCTTTTAGTATTATTTTTCTTTTTTTCTGGCAATTTATCTTTTTGTTCTAGCTCATCTTGATTTTTTTCTTCTTTACTTGTCTCTTTAATTATTTTTTCAAGTCTTTCATTGTTCTCGTTGTCTGCCATAAATACTCTCATTCCCTTCTTTTAAATAGATAAAAAGTTTTATCCTTACAATAAATATATATTATCATAACAATATAAAATTTACAACAAATTTTATATTATATTTTGTCAAATTTTGATTTTTTTTAATATTATCTATAGACTTTTTTTCCCTTTTTTTATATAATGTTTTAAGAATTAATTTACGAGGTGGATTATTATGTTAGGGAACATGATAGCAAGAGTAAGAAAAGAAAAAAAATATACTAAAGCTGAAATAGCTAGAGCTACTAATATAAATACTGGACATATTACACATATAGAAAAAGGTGAAAGAAATCCAAGTCATAAAGTCCTAAAAAATATATGTAAAGCGATGGAAATTCCATATAGACCTTTAATGTATATGTATGATAAAGAAATTACAGAAGAGCAAGCCTCTTACAGAGTTATAAATCATCTTTCTTATAATAAAGTGTTAGCTGTAGATTCTATTGGTGATTTTATTGAATGCCCTGCTAATATGCCAGGTGCTTGTTTAGCAATAAAAATCAATGATAATTCTATGGAACCTAAATTAAAAAAGGGTTCTTATGCTTTTATAGAATTTAATACTCCTTTAAATAATAGAGATATTGGTTTATTTTCTTATGAAGGTCAATTATTAATACGTAAATTTGTTATAAGACAGGATGGCTTATGTTTAAGAGCAGAAAATAAAGATATTAAAGATATTGTTTTATCTTCAAAGGATAAGTTTTGTATAATCGGTAAAATTTTAGGTACTAATTTGGATTAATTTACATTTTTTTGTAAAAAATACTTGAAATATAGATTTTTTAATAATATAATATCTATGTATATAACAAGAGATAAATAAGGAGAAAATAAAATGGAATTGGTAAAAAATATTTTTTTTAATACTGATAAACTAGTAGAAAATAGTGATATAAAAATTTCTTATGCAGGAAAACTTTTTCAAAATAATTCTGAAGAAGTTTATCTTCATTATGGTTTTGGTATTAATTGGGATAATTTAGGGGAACTAAAAATGGAAAAGACAGAGCTTGGTTTTCAAACAACATTAAATTTGAAAGAAGCTTCTACTTTAAATTTCTGTTTTAGAAATAATAATAATGAATGGGATAATAATGATGGAAAAAATTATATTTTCCCAATAGAAAAGGTTGAATTAGCCTTAGTTCCTACAGAGGATTCTTTTTTAGATGCTCCTAGAAAATTAAGAAAAACATATTTATGGAGTAAAAAAATTAGATTATCTATTTACAAGATAATTACTTATATACCTAAATTAATTTCAGGTAATTTTAAAAGAAAAATTTCCGAATAAAAAAACATTGCAATTAAGCAATGTTTTTTTATTATATATACCATCCCCCATTTATTGATATTATTTGTCCTGTTGTATATTCATCTTCAATTAACCATTTTACACATTTTGATATATCAACAACATTTCCTATTCTTTCTAATGGGATTTCGTCTTTTATATCATCTATTTCGTCTTTGCTATATACCTTATTCATGTCAGTTTCAATTATTCCGTGGAGCAATTGAATTAACCCTTATATTTGAAGGACCTAATTCTTTAGCAAGAGATTTAGTTAATCCATCCAATCCTGCTTTAGATATAGAATAATGTACTTCGCAAGAGGCTCCAGTTTCTCCCCAAATAGAAGAAATATTTATAATACAACCTTTTTTATTTTCTATCATATTCTTTGCTATTTGTTGACTCATAAAAAAAGCAGAACTTAAATTAGTATCAATCATTTTTTGCCATTCGCTTTCAGTTATTTCTGTAAATAATTTAGTTTGTGATATTCCTGCATTATTTATTAGAACATCAATATTTTTAAATTTATTTAACGCAAATTCCGCAAGCTTTTTTGTCTCTTCAAACTTTGATACATCTGCCTTAAATAATTCTATATGTATATTTTTCTTTTTTAAATTTTCTTGTATCTCTAACGCTTCTTTTTCAGAATTATTATAATTTAACAGAACATTATGACCACATAATGCTAAAGATTGAACTATTTCTGCTCCAATCCCTCTTGATCCTCCTGTTATTATAATATTCTTAGATACTATATTTCTTTCTTGATTTTCTACCATTTCTATTTGCTCCTTTATATGTACTAGTTAAAGAATGACAAAATAAAAAAAGTCAATAATTAAGAATTATTTCAAAATTACTGACCTTTTATATGGAGCCACTTGTCCGACTTGAACGGACGACCTACTGATTACAAGTCAGTTGCTCTACCAACTGAGCTAAAGTGGCATTTGTTGGTGACCCCGACGGGAATCGAACCCATGTCTCCGCCGTGAAAGGGCGATGTCTTAACCGCTTGACCACGGGGCC
>CALXPY010000061.1 GCA_944390395.1 uncultured Clostridia bacterium
ATTCGCTGTTTTTTAGCATGAAAACTAAACCTGTTTTATTTACTAAAACATAAGTGTGTGTGTGTGTGTGTGTGTGTGTGTACAGCCCCAACGGTTTCAGCTTTCATATTTGTTCTTTTTCCCTCTCATTTATTATTACATAAATTTAATTGTTTTTAAATTATGGTTAAATTTTACATTAACAAACTTTAATTGTCAAGTTTTTTAATCTTTATTTAAAATATTATCTTGTTCATATTTCAAATTTATAAAATTAATATTCTATAGTTCACAAAATTTGAATATACTTGATCAGGTGATTTTATTGGAATATATTTATACTTTTTTTGTTGCTTTTTTTATGATATTTGTTAGTGAATTAGGCGATAAAACTCAACTTTTAGTTATGTCTTTTTCTAGTAAAGCTAAAACTACAAAAATATTATTTGGTATTGCCTTAGGCTCTATTCTTAGTCATGGAATTGCAATATTATTTGGAAGTAGTATTGGTATTTTGGAAAATCAGACTTTTCAAAATATTCTAAAATTTGTTACATATTTATCTTTTATTATTATTGGTTTAATTTCTTTATTACCTAAAAAAGAAAAGCTAACGATGGAAGGCGAAAAGAAAGAAAGCCTTATTTATAGACTTTCTAATTTAAAATTGCACTATTCTGTTGTTGTTGCATTATGCATTATGATTGGAGAACTTGGTGATAAAACTTTTCTTGCTTCTATAGGGCTTGGTATACAGTATCCTAATGCAAAGTTTTTTCTTGTTCTAGGTGCTGTTTCAGCTATGGTTCTTTGCAATTTAATTGCAATAATTTTAGGTAAGGTATTAAATAAATATATTTCTGAAAGATTTATGCAAAAATTATCTGGAATACTTTTTTTAATATTGGGAATTAGCGGTTTTATTATTCATTAATATCTATTACTTCAAGATCTTTAATTGCTGGCTCTGATGTGCATTCTCCTTTATAATTAAATCTTGATCCGTGGCATGGACAATCCCATGTTTTATCCAAATTATTCCATGATATTTCACATCCTAAATGAGAACAAATTGGTTTTATTGCAAATATTTTTCCATTTTCATCTTTATATATTCCAATTTTTTTATTTTCTACTTCCACTATTTTTCCCTCTCCTTTTTTTACATCTTTTAATGTTTCTTCTGGAATATTAAATTTATTTAATACTAAAGAATATGTTGTCTCTTTTAACATATTTTTTACTTCTTCTATATTTTTTACAGGTTCTACTCTAGTAGAATTAAAAATATCTGCATATTCATTTTCTCTTCCTAATATTTTATCTGTAATAATATTAGCTGCAACATTTGATAATGTTATTCCCCACTTGTTATAACCTGTTCCTAAATACACATCAGGCATAAGACTAGAAAAATTTCCTATATACGGTACTTTATCTAACGAAATGCAATCTTCTGCATTCCATTTATATTTAACTTCGCATTTAGGATACATTTCTTTAGCTATTTTTTCTAAAAAACTGTAACTATTACTTAAGTCTCTTTTATCTCCTGTTTTATGGTCAGAACCAGCTATAAGTAATAATTCTTCGTCCTTATACTTTGCTGGTCTTAACGAAATTGTTGGTAATTCAGCATTTATATACATTCCATCAAATAATTTTTCTTTAGGATCTATTGCAATTATATAACTCATAGATTGATACATTTTCATAAAATAGTAACCAGGTATATTAATAATTGGATAATGTGTAGCCAAAACAACAATGTTTGATTTTATTTTTTTATCATTGTTCAAATAGGTAATATAACCTTTACTGTCTTTTTCTACCTTAATTGCTACTGTGTTTTCAAAAATATTACCTCCATTTTCTACTACTTTTTCTGCTAAACCATTTATATATTGTTTAGGATTAAAACTGGCTTGCTCTGGAAATTCTATAGCACCAATCATTTGAATAGGTACTTCTGTTTTTTCTACCATTCTAACTTTCCCACCAATTTTCTTAACTGCTTCAACTTCCTTTTTTAAATTTTCAATTTCCTCAATTTTATTTGTAAAAACATAAGAATTTTCAGTTTTAAATCCACAATCTATCCCCTCTTTGTGGATAATATTTTTTATTTCTTTTATAGCTTTTTGATTTGCTTCATAATATTTTTTTGCAAACTCTTCACTTTGCGAATTAATTAAATAATTATAAAATAATCCATGTTGACTTGTAATTTTTCCTGTGTTATTTCCACTGGTATGCTCTCCTATTCTACTTCTTTCTATTACTGTAACATCTTTTCCTTCTTCTGTTAGATAATAGGCTGTAGTAATTCCTGTTAGACCTCCTCCTATTACTAAAATGTCTGTTATAATATCATCATTTAAACTTTCAAATTCTTTCTTTTTAGTTGATTTTATCCAGTAAGATTCCATTCTTATTTTTCTCCCTTCTATATTTGTAAATTTATATTTTTTATATCTTTTATATATTATTACCATTTATATAAATTATATTAATATGTAACAATTATTTTTTTATTTTCATAATAATATATAAATGTTGCTTAAATAAAATTGCTTACGAGGGAGGTTATTATGGAAGATAATTTAACAAACATTGTTCCGACAAATGTTCCTTATACTTATAAATTATTAATGGAAAATATTCGAGATTTAAAAAATAAATATTCTTTTTTGCAGGTAGGAAGTATTGGTAATTCTGTATTAGGTAAAAATATTCCTTACATAAAAATTGGAAACGGATCAAAGGAAACGATGTATTTTGCATCTATTCATGCTAATGAATGGATTACATCAGTTTTGTTAATGAAATTTATAGAAAATTTTTGTATTCAATATGTTGCTGGAGGAAGTATTTATGGATATAACGCGCGAGAACTCTTTTCTCAAGTTTCTTTGTATATAGTCCCAATGTTAAATCCAGATACTGTTGATTTAGTTACAGGATTTTTAAAACCGGGAGATCCAATATATGAAAATTATAGGTTTATTTCTAATAACTTTCCTCAAATTCCATTTCCTTCTGGTTGGAAAGCAAATTTTAATGGTGTGGATTTAAACCTACAATTTCCAGCTGGATGGGAAAATGCTAGAAGAATAAAATTTGAACAAGGTTTTAACAAACCTTCTCCTCGTGATTTCGTAGGATATGGACCTTTAACTGAACCTGAATCTCTTGCAATATATAATTTTACTCTTGCTCATAATTTTAATTTAACTATTGCATATCATACTCAAGGTAGAGTTATTTTTTGGAAATACTTAGATTACTTGCCTCCATATTCTTATGAAATTGGTAACTATTTTGCTCAATCTTCTGGTTACTCATTAGAGACAACTCCTTATGCCTCTAGCTTTGCTGGTTATAAAGATTGGTTTATTTCTGCTTATAATAGACCGGGATATACAATAGAAGCTGGTCTAGGAGAAAATCCTCTTCCTATATCTCAATTTGATACTATTTATAAAGAGAATGAAGGTATTTTGGTATTAGGTATAATATTTTAATAATAGCCACGTGTAAAACACGTGGTTTGAACTAATTCCTGAAACTTTTATATCACAATATTTTTTCTCCATTAATCTTCCTCCTTATTTTTCCGAATACTTCTTCATGCGTATAATATTTTGTATTTGGATCTTCTGCTTCTCTATCAGCTTCATCTAGTGCATTTTCAATATACTCATTATATTCTTTATCACTTATTAATTTAGAGTATTTTTCTATACTCATTACTACCATTGAGCCATATCCATTTTTTGTTAGATAAACTGCCTCATCTTCTTTTAGAACTAATTCCTCAATTTCTGGATATTTATTTCTTAAATCTGATACTGGTCTAATATTAATCATATTGATTCCTCCTTGAAACTTTACTAT
>CALXPY010000062.1 GCA_944390395.1 uncultured Clostridia bacterium
AATATAGAATGACAAAAACAATAATAAAACAACAACAAAACGCTGAAACCCTTGTCGCACTATATATATATATATATCGATACTTTTACAGACAAGTGGAATTCGCTTACTCGACCATCTGTTTTAAAGAATAAAACAGTTTTAGTTTTTGCGCAAAAAATAGAAAAATATTTTGTAGATTTTAAAACGTATCTCTTAGGAAAGATGCGTTCTTTTTGTGCACATTTTACAAGTGGTTATATATGAATCCTTTAACATATAATTTAAAAATTAAATTATATATGTCTATCAATGAATATAAATGTTTTACAATAATTTAATTAATTTGAAAGGAAGAAAAACTATGGAGAAAAAAAGGAGAAAAAATGGTATAACTTTAATAGCTTTAGCAATAACAATAGTAGTTTTGTTAATATTAGCAGGGGTTACTATAACTTTTGTATTAGGTGAAGATGGATTAATTGCAAAAGCAAGAGAGGCACAAAAAGAATCTGCAAATGCAGTAAAAAATGATCAATCCCAATTAGATGATGTGGCAGATTTTCTAAATGGTTATACTCAATCAGAGTCGGGCTATAATGAAACTGACAAAGTAAATAGCCCAAATTTAAAAAAAGGAATGATACCAGTATATTATGATGATGCAAGTAAAGTATGGAGAAAAGCAGATGAAAATAATAAAGATAAACAATGGTACAATTATGATGAAAAGAAATGGGCCAATATAGTAACTGTAGCAGAAGAAAATGGGGAATTAAGAAATGTAGCAGTAGGTACGGAGATTCCAATGGATAAAATAACAACATTTTTTGTATGGGTACCTCGATATGCCTATAGTATAACAAGTGGATATAAACAAGGAAATGGGGCAACAGGTAGTATAGATGTAACATTCTTAAAAGGAAATACAAATATAGGTACTGATGGAGTAAGTTATCCAACAGATTATGATGAAAGTAAATTAAGTGAAGGTGCAACAACACCTAAAATTGTTCATCCTGGTTTTAAATTGGGAGACAGAGAATTAACAGGAATATGGGTAGCTAAGTTTGAAGCAAGTGGAACTGATAGTAATGGAAATGCAGTAGGAAATGCAAGTGCAGGTTCTTCAGCAGAACAATACCAACCAGACTCAAGTACTTATGTAAAAATATTACCAAGCAAAATAAGTTGGAGACATATAACTATAGGGGAATCAGAATATAGAAGTATGCAAATGTCAAATAATACTGATAAATATGGCTGGAATAGTACTGTTAATAGCCATTTGATAAAAAACAATGAATGGGGAGCAGTAGCATATTTATGTTATAGTAAATATGGAAGTATACCAAAAACAAATGGTGCAAATATAGAGGTAGTAGGTAGCCATCGTTATGACTTATATACAGGAGCAGGTCCAAAAGATGCAAGTAGTGAAGGTCAATATGTCTTTTCAGAAGAAACACATGCTTATAATACAGATTTAGGAGTATTAGCAAGTACAACAGGAAATGTATATGGAATATATGATATGGCAGGAGGAGCTTGGGACAGAGTAGCAGCTTATTTAGATAATGGAAATGGAAATTTAAATAATTACGGAAAAAGTAAGGATAATAGTGTAAAATATTTTGAAAATGGGGTATTAAATGCACAATATTCAAGTTTATGGAATACATATCAAGTAAGTGATGAAGAAAAGAGTAATAAAATAAATGTTGAAGGTGTTGGAACAGTAACACAAACACAACTTTGGAATTGGAATAATAAATCTATAGAATATAACACAGCAAGATTAAGATTGACACAAGCAAACTACAATAATATGGCACGTTATAAGGGAATAGGAGTAAATGAAACAGGAAACAAATTCTCATATTATGCTCCTTATGGAACAGATAGTGTAAAAAAACTTTATAATTGGTTTAATACAGTAAAAAATACAGAAACAGATACTACAGCATACTTGGAGCGTACGTGGAGCGGAGACTATACGCTTATCGGACACGCTTCTGGTCCGTTCGTTATGCGTGGCGGTTATTGCTGTGACGGTGCAGGCGCAGGCGTGTTGTATACGGACGTCACTGGTGGCAGTGCGTACATCAACATCGGGTTCCGTCCGGTGTTGGCGTTCTAGCACTTTGATGTTGCCTTGATCCTAAAAACCTTTGTTCGTGAAAATTAAATACAATAGGGATTAAACTGTTACGCTTCTAATCCGTTCGTTATGCGTGGCGGTAATTGCAATGACAATACAGGCGCAGGCGTGTTGTATACGAACATCACTAATGGCAATGCGAACAACAACAACGGGTTCCGTCCGGTGTTGGCGTTCTAGCACTTCGATACACAAAGATTCATAAAGGAATCTATCCCGGAGGGGTAATATTCAAGGATATTACCGTGAGCAGTGCTAACTCTTGTTTAAATTCTGTAAAATGAGAAAAGTATTTAAAAGGAAAATGAAATTGACTATCTGGATTTGTATCAAAGAAGTTTAATTCCTTTGGCATAGACTTAGATTTTACGCCATAAACACATAAACAGCATATTTGTTTGAGTAGATATCCGAAAATCCAAATATGTGAAAAACAAGGAAATTTAAAAAAGTTTTCCTTGTTTTTCTATATCTATAACTAAATTTTTTTCAATTTGAGTTAAAGTAGAAGAAGTAAATAAAAAATCACATTTATTTAACATTTTCTGCTGTAATTTATAGGAATTACAATGAGAAGAGTGTCCTAACCATGAATTTAAACTTTGTATAGCATTTTTAAAAATAAGTTTATTAGCCTTATATTTTTTATTCCAATTTTTTATATTCTTTTTAATTTTCTTTTTATTAGAAGTTCGTAAAAGGCGATGAGTAGTAAAAATACGATATCCACAAAAGTTTACTCCCATTTTATAAGGATAATATTTTGATTTACTATTAAGTATTAACCTTAAATTTTTATATAAAAAAATTTCTATTTTCTTTTTTATATTAATGCATTCTTGTTTAGTCTTTAGTAAAAGAACAAAGTCATCCATATATCTTACATAATATTTTATTTTTAAAACTCTTTTTACATATTGATCTAATTCATTTAAATATATATTTGCAAAGAATTGGCTTGTGTAATTGCCAATATTATGCAAAGCTTTGCATAAACAAGGTTATAGCAATTAAAATATTATAGAAAGTATTATGTAGAAATGCTTATATTTCAAGCATTTATTTTTTTACTTTT
>CALXPY010000063.1 GCA_944390395.1 uncultured Clostridia bacterium
CATAATTTTCACCTAGTATTAGTATTCTCAAAATTATAATAAAAAAACAAGAATATTATGTAAAAAGTAAAAAAAATGAATGCTTGAAATATAAGCATTTCTACATAATACTTTCTATAATATTTTAATTGCTATAACCTATAGCTAGTCCACATTTTCCTTCGCTTGAATATATTATTTGACCTAATAACCATAATAATTTTTTATCCTTTATCCTACTTTCGAGTATTTTATATAATATATCTTTATTTATATTATCAAAATACTTTCTAACGTCCATTTTTAAAATGTAGTATTCATTCCAAATCATTTTACAATGTTTCATAGCTTTTTGTAAGTCACAACTTGCTTTATGCATTCCTCTTTTCTTTAAACATGCATAACTTGTTTCTATAAATCGTGGTACAAAATATGGTTCTAAAAAATTATCTACTACCCATCTATGTACTATTCTATCTATATATTTACTTTTCTCTATTTTTCTTAATTTTGGTTCTGTTATATAAAATGTTGTATATCCTCCATGTCTATACTTTCCTGTTCTTAATTGATTGTATAACCACATTATATATTCTTCTTGTTTTAGATTAAATAATATTATTTCTTTTCTATAGCCTTTGCCTTTCCTACTTAATTTATGTGCCAACATTAATTTTTCATAGCTTAAATTTTTATCATAAACATTATATATTGTTTTTGGCATAATACTTTATTAGTCCTCCTACTATTTTTCCAATTTCTGATATTTTGCTTATTGCTACTTTAAACTTTTTTTCATCTATCCACTTGTTTTTATACATTATTCTTAAGTAAATTCTCTGGCAATTCAATTTTGCATCTATTTTATTAATAATATTTATTCTTTCTTCTTCCTTTATTTTACTAATATAGATTACATTTTCTAGCATACTATACATAGAGTTTTTATATTCATTACCTATATTAAATTTTTCTGTTCTTGGTATTTTTAATATTATTTCTAGCATATATTGTATATATTCCTCTAGCTTTGGTATTAACTTTAGCTGTTCATTATTTATCTGTTGTTTCTTTTCTATCATTTTCTTCCTCTTCTTCAAATAATTTTTGAACTGCATTTAAATATTTATCATCTTCATACATTCTTATTCCTTTACAGATTAAACAATTTTTATTTCTTTGCTTTTCATTGTGGTATTTTCCATTATTTTCATATTCTACATATAACTTTTGTTCTTTATTATTAAAATTATATACAATATATCCCATATCCATACTTTCTAATTTTGTTATATAAAAGCTCAGTCTGCTTTCTGGTATTCCTATCTTACATTCTCCTTTTTTAAAACATATACATTTTAATTTAAATTGTTTATTTAAATATACTGCATCTGCTCCAGTTGCTATGTAAAATACTCCCAATTTTATCAAAACTATTTTTCCTTTGTTTTTTTCTTGTAAAATTTCTAACATATTACTAAAACTCATTTTTTACCACCCTTTCTGCGGTTTTCTACATGTTTTAATCTTAAACAGCTTAAAACATGCAAAAAACCGCCACGTTAGTGGCGGCCACGTTAGTGGAAAATTTAAGCTTTCATCAGCTTGTTGCAAGAACTCTTGCACAAGCCTCTGTAATCTTAAATTTTCCATATTAGCGTATCTACGATTCGCTAAATATGACTCTAAATCTTATTGTATTTAAGAGACTTCCTAATTTTATTTCCATATTCTGGTGCATGACTATCAGGATTCAGTGCTGCTTAACATAAAGTGCGAGACGAAAAGAAATGTAGCCGTACTTGTTGGCCGCATTGCGGCCGTTCCTGATAGCCGTGCAGTTGCCGCTGTCGCTGTAGTAGTAAGTACCTCCCCTAGTCACACAAGGGCGAGCGGTACTGCTAGGCGTGTGCGTAGAATATTCTGTGCTCCATTCCCTACAATTTGAAGCCATATCATGAATATTACATACTTTGTCTCCTATTGTTCCTGTATTAGCTATTGAGCTATTTACACTTGTTTTATTAGCATAATTTTCATTCCCCATTTCTTGTATAAATACTATTGCTGTATCATAAGCATAACTATTTACTAAATCACTCTCTACTCCTACATTACTATCATTATTATACATATTTCTACTTATTTTCGCTGCATCTAACTGTGTTACATTATTCCATAAACTTCCCACTTTTGATTTACTAAAACTTGTAGCTTTTGAAACTTGTGATAATGGCTTATAATCTGCTACACTACTTCCACTTCCATAACTTGCTTCGTATCGTGCTAAATAATATCCTCCATTATTTTTTACGCTATCCACAAAGCCTGCTAAATCTTTTGCTATTGCATTTAAACCATTGGTCCCATTAGAGGCTATTCCATCTGGATTTTCTCTTGTTGCATATTCTTGATAATATGAATTTATTGTTACTAATTGTTTGTAATTCTCTGGATTTTCTTCTGTGTATGCTAATTGTACTGGTGTAGGTGTACCATTACTTGTATTAAACGTATATCTTCCTAATTGTATATCACTATAATTTGTTCCTGTATTATCTTTATATACTCTTCCTACTGGTATCCAAACAAATTGATTGCCATCTTTATCTTGTATTACTATTCCTTCTGGTACTGTTGTCCCTTCCTCTTCTACTACTTCAAAGCCTTTTGGTATTGTTACTTTATTTCCATATTCATCTTCTACTGTTACTGTTTCGTCTTGTATTTCTGTTACATCTTCTATACTAGTTGGTAAATCAGGTTCTGGATCTGGTATCTCTATATTATTATTCCATTCTGAATTCATTATTTCATTTAATTCTTCTAACAAATCATTTAGCTCTGTCTGATCATTTGCTACCGCATTATTCATGCTATTAGCTGCTTCTTTTGCCTTGTTTATTATTCCATCATCACTAAACACTGCATCTATTGTGACTCCTGCTAGTATTAAAATAACTACTATTGTAACTGCTAATGCAATTAGCGTTATTCCGCTTACTTCCTTTTTTTACTTTTTGCATTTCTCTACTTTTTGTTTCTAAACTCTCTTTCATCTTCCTT
>CALXPY010000064.1 GCA_944390395.1 uncultured Clostridia bacterium
ATTCTGTCCGTTCGACTTGCATGTCTTATGTGCGCCGCCAGCGTTTATCCTGAGCCAGGATCAAACTCTCATATTATCTTTCTAAAAATAAACTTCGTATTGTTTTGTCAAACTTCATGAAAATTTGCTCAATATACATTTAGTATTATTTCGCCAATTTTCATTCGTTTTCCTCACACTACTCGTTTCTTTTCAGAAATATTTTTTTGAGTTATTCGACTCATTATTTTTTCTAGTCCGTTTTTTTATTGATAGTTTTCTCTATCTTCTTATTGGTTATTTCCTCAAAGGTTTATTGTTTACTTTTCAATGTACTTTTTTTCTTTTTGTTCTCACTTCGTGAGAACGTATCTTATTTTAACATCTTTAATATTAATTGTCAACACTTTTTTAAAACTTTTTTTATTTTGTTTTTTTGTCTTATTTTTTTATTTATTTTCGCCCTAAAAAAGTGCAAAATAATAAATTAGTATTGCTGCATTTCTTCTTCTTTTTACACCTACTAATTTATATTTTTTTAATATTTTTTCTTCGGTTTGTTCTTACATTTATTATAATATCATACCACTTTATTAAAGTCAATACTTTTTTCGATTTTTTTTGACTTTTTTCTATACGTCACATCTTCCATTTTTAATATAGTAAATTTTGCTGAAAATCTTTTGTTTTGATTTTACTTTTTTCTTATATTTTAAAGCCCGCATAATTGCTTGAATAGCAATTTTAGTTTAGTAAATTGTGTATATCTGTTAGCTAAGCTTTTTATCTTATATGAATTTCTTATTAGATAAAATAAAGTGATATGAGCACTTTTTGTTTCATATCACTTTATTTTATTCGTAATAAGCATATAACTTGTATATCTATACAAATTTTATTCTTCTACTTTTTCAAATTGATCTGCACCCACTCCACAAATTGGGCAAACAAAATCTTCTGGTAATTCTTCTCCTTCATAAACATATCCACATACTGTGCATACATATTTCATAATATCGCCTCCTTATATTAAAGATTGTATTGTTTTTTCTATTTCTTCTAATTGTTCTTTAGTAGGTATATACTGAATTTTAATTGGATCAGCCATTATTTCCATATTACATTTTTTCAATTCTTCATTTACTTGTCCTATACTTTGTCCTCCCCAACCAAATGAACCAAAAGCTAAAGCTTTTTTATTCTTTGGAGCCAATCCTCTCATATAGGTTAGTAATGCTGCTACAGTTGGCAACATATTGTTATTTAATGTTGGGGAACCTACTATAATATATTTTGCTTTCAAAACTTTAACCATTATATCTGATATGTCATTTACTTTCAAGTCAAAAATATAAGTTTTAATTCTTTTTTTAGTAAAAGCATCTAAAATACTAAAAGCCATTTTTTTAGTAGAGTTCCACATAGAATCATATACAATTACCGCTTCTTCTTCTGGAATATCATTAGAAAAATATTCATATTTTTCTAATATGCCTTTAATATTTTCTTTCCAAATAACTCCATGTGAAGGTGCAATAATATCTATATCTAATGATTTAACAATTTCTAGTGCTTTTCTTGTTTGCATTCCATAAGGCATTACAATATTAGTATAGTATTTTTTTGCTTCTTCATAGATAACTTCCAAATTATTCTCATAATCCATTTTTAGATTACTTGCATAATGTTGTCCAAAGGCATCGTTTGAAAAAAGGATTTTTTCTTCTGGGCAATAAGTAACCATATTGTCTGGCCAGTGCACCATTGGAGTAGCTACAAATACTAATTTTCTTTTTCCTATTGTTAGTTCTTCTCCTGATTTTACTACCATATAATTTAGTTTCTTACCATAGTGAGCCTCTAGCCCTTTTATTCCATTTGGGTCAGAAGTAACTATAATTGCATTTTTTGCTTTTTCTGCTAAGCAAGGTATTGCTCCAGAATGATCCATTTCTACATGATTTGAAATTATATAGTCTATTTTTTCTGGATCTACAATCTCGCTTATGTTTTTTAATAGTTCTTCTGAAAAGTGTTTTTTAACTGTATCTATTAATGTTATTTTGTCATCAATAATTAAATATGCATTGTATGATGTCCCTCTACTTGTAGAATAGCCATGGAAATTCCTTAAGTTCCAATCTTCTACTCCCACATTATAAATCCCTTTTTTTATTTCTAGTATACTCATTTTTCCTACCTTTACTTATTAAAATACTCGATTAAATGAATTATTGTTTCTTTGTTCTTTTCACTTAGTTTATTGAATCCTACTAAACTTAAGTTTTCTTCTCTGTTACCTGTAATTTTTAGATATTCACTAAATATCTCATTCATCCCAATGTTAAAGCTGTTACAAATTCTTATTAATACTTCGTAAGAAGGCTTTGATCTATCTTGTTCTATATCACTAATATATCTAGTAGAACATTCGATCTTTTCTGCCATTTCTTCTTGTGTGTAGCCATTACTCTTTCTAATATCTTTAAGAGTTTTCCCTATTTTTACACTCTTTTCTTTCTTCATAATATATCACCCATATGTTTAAATTTTTATTAAACATATAATATCAAAGGTAAAATATATAATAAATGAAGTAAAATCATATATTGTATCAATTTAGTGCTTCTTTAATTTCTTTAACCACTTTATTACATTGATTTAAAACCAATTCTAAATCTAGATTTTTTATTTTTCTTTCTTCCATTAAAATATTACCATTTATTATAGTCGTTACTACATTTCGGGAGTTTGACACTTTTGAAAGTCTAAAATTGATGTAAGCATTTAAAATGCTTAATTTTTTTGTCAAATTTTTCT
>CALXPY010000065.1 GCA_944390395.1 uncultured Clostridia bacterium
GTCACGGTCACATCCGCGCCCTCGGGCGCGCCGGTGACGGTGAGGGTCACCCGGCCGCCGCCGGTCAGCGCGGCGGGCTCCGCCGAGATGGACAGCGCGGGCTCCGCCAGTTCGATGGTGAAGTCCAGCCAGGCATCCCCGCTGCCGGAAGCCCTGGACAGCTTGGCGCGGTATGCCCCGGCGTCGGTGGGGGCGCCGCTCAGGGAGGTGTTCGTGTCGGCCTGGGTAAAGTACTGTACGGTCAGGTTTCCGCCGCTGAGATCTTCCCAGTTGTCGTTGGTCTTATAGGTGAACGTCTGGGGCTGGCCGTTGTATGTCCGCACTGTCTCACCTACCAGCCAGGCAGTGGCCTCCGCGCCGCAGTTGGCGGTGGTGCAGGTGCCGGTAATTTTGCCGTCTGTATTGCCCGTGCTCCAGGTAAGGCTGTGCCGGTGGAACATCAGCTCATCGTTGTCAGAGGGCAAAACAATAAAGCCGCTGTCGTCGCTTGTAAAGATCGTGTCGTAATCGGCCCCGTAGTTGTGGATGCTCCAGCCGCTGGTAAATTCCACGCCGCTGTCACTGCTGCCGGGCGTCACGCCCAGCCTGGCGTCCTTGCTCAGAGGGCCTGCGATCGTGAGTTTCGCTCTGCTGAGATTAAGATTGATGTTGTTTGTCAGGTTGGAACTTCCCTTTGTGTTGCCCGTCACCACGGGGGAGCCGGAGAGCTCAATGACAGGCGTGCCGGTGTTGTAATAGCCTACTCCGCCGGCGGCGCTGCCGGCATGGTTGTCTTGAATTGTACCGCCGGACAATTTCAGACAGGGATCGTCCCCTTGAAGATATATGCCGCCGCCGTTGTTGTCAGAGTTGTTGCTTTTAATGCTTCCGTCGGTCAGCGTGAAGATTCCGCCCGCCAAATATACGCCGCCTCCACGGCCATAGGATTTTTCACCCCTCTCTGCGGAATTTTCCTGGATCATTCCGCCGCTCATAGTGAAGGCGATGCCTTTCTCCTCATCGATATAGACTCCGCCGCCGGTTTGGGCGGAGTTACCCGCCACCATTCCGCCGAACATGGTGAAGCTTGCTGGCTCTACAGCATACACATGTTCACTGAACTTGATCCCGCCGCCAGCCACCCCGGCCTCGTTCTCCGTGATGGAAAAGCCGTCGGTCATGGTGGACGTTTCGCCAGCGACGGCGACCCCGCCGCCTTCATCGCTTGCGTAATTATGGGAAATTTCCCCGCCGTACAGGTAGACCGGGCTGAGGGTGGCGGAGACCCCGCCGCCGGTGCGGCCCCAATTTCCGGTGATGCTGCCGCCGGTCATGGTAAAGGTGGATCCTATCCCGAGCCGTACGGCGCCGCCGAGGTTGGGGCTGCCGGAACTGCCTACCCCGCTCTGATTGCCGGCCAGGTTGCCGCCGGCCAGGGTCAGCCTGCCCCCCTCCACATACACCGCGCCGCCGCCGGCGCCGGTACCGTTAGCTTCGCCTCTGGCGCCTTTGCCGCCGTAGATCACGCCGCCGGTCAGATTGCAGGATTCACCATCGACCGTTCCGGGCTTCCAGAGGTGTTCGCTCTCGTCCAGCCAGCCCGGAGTGATTTTGCCGGAGCAGTCGCAGATGACCAGGGATACATCCTCGCCCACAGAGATATTTTTCCCGTTCAGGTTGATGTTGTGGC
Source organism: uncultured Clostridia bacterium (assembly GCA_944390395.1). Classification (GTDB taxonomy): domain Bacteria; phylum Bacillota; class Clostridia; order TANB77; family CAG-508; genus CAG-273. The sequence goes on from CALXPY010000065.1 coordinate 1,670, forward strand.
CGTTCAGGCAGAGCGTCACGTCGCCGGGGACATTCCAGACGGACGAAATTTCTACGTCAGTATTGAGATAGTATGTCCCGCTGCTGTCCGGCAGGCTGTCATCCTTATTCCATTCCTCATATCCTTTGTGGCAGGTGTACTCGTAGTCCTCCGTCCCCCCTGCGGCAAAAGCCGGGGCAGGGAGAAGGGATGCGGCAAGACAGACGGCCAGGAAGCTTGCCAGCAATCGCTTTTTCATGGGTGTTTCCTCCTCAAACTGTTCTATCTGAATGCCGGGACTGCCCCGGCAGATCAGCCGTGGAACGGGTGAGTCGTTCTAACAGCCGGGCCCGGGCATCCGCGGCCGTGGACTCCGGCGGCTCACCAGAGAGGTAAGCCAGGGCATCATTCCATTCCCGCAGCCCCGCGGCCCCGGCAGGTATGTCCGCAAGGGTTCGGGCCAGCGCCTGCCGCCCCGGCGCGTCCAGGAACCGCAGGTCGGACAGGTAGGTGCAGCCGATCCGCCGGGCCAACTCGTCCAGCAGGGAGAGCGCAGCCTGTTGAATTCCGCCCATTGGTCTCCCTCCTTTCAACCACATTTGCCAAAAGGTGTACCTTTTGGCAAATGTGGTTTTCGCGTATGAGGATAACGGAAGATTCAATTATGCCAGCAAAAAAATGGCGAAAGTTATTGATATTACTAAATTTTTGTGATAATATGATATGAGAAAATCGGCTGTCAAAAGGTACACCTTTTGACAGCCGATTTTCTGCATGAAAAATCCCCCGAACCAGGCCGGTTCGGGGGATTCGGTTAAAATCAGTCGGTGACGAAGGGCAGCAGCGCGATCTGACGGGCGCGCTTGATGGCCTCGGTCAGCTGACGCTGATGCATG
>CALXPY010000066.1 GCA_944390395.1 uncultured Clostridia bacterium
TGGTTCTCCAAATAATACTTGAAAAATTATATCTAATTTTGGAGTATATAGCTTATTTTGTTTTATTTCTTGCATTAACATTTTTGCCTCCTTAACTTTTTATTTTATAATAAATAATTGTACAAACAAAAGCATAACTTTTTTAAAGCTATCCTCCTTCCATATTTTATTTTTCTAAATTATTAATTGGATTTTTATTAGAATTAAATTTAAATTTTTAGAAATAAGTTTCACGAATTACTTTTTTGAAAATAAAATTCACTTTGAATTAAAGTTTTGAATTTAATAATTTTATATTTTTTTTCAAAAGATTTTTTATTTTAATATTTTAGATTATTACAAAATAATTATACTTTTAGTTTGTACAATTATTAATATATTATTTATACTATATTTTCCATTTATCTACAAGTGTTTTTCATTGACTTATTTCGACATTTTTAAGATTTATAAAAAAAGAAAGTGTCATTTTTTATTATTTTCCTTCTTTTTTATTTCAAAAAAGAAAATGCAGTTTTCCCCTACATTTCTCAAATTAGAACAAAACTACATTTTATTATCTCATAAACACAAACACATAACGCTTTATTAGCCTTCTAATTCTTTATAAAATTAGAAAATCGCCGCCATACGCACGTAGTGATCGAAATTCACATCGTAGTTGGACATGTAGCCACCGTAGAAATGCGCGTACCACGCGCCGTACTTATCGTTCTGCGAAGAACACCAGTACCATTCACTAAGGTTGTAGTTTTTATAATTATCTTTTGTTATGTTCAATTCTTCTGCAAAAGCTGACCACTCTGCTTTTGATGGTATGAACCATCCACCATTTACTTGTGTTTGTATTAGTCCCCACATATCGTTGTCATCTTGTGGTTGGTATTTATTACTATTCCATTGAGCTATCATTGTTTGTGTATTTTCTTTTCCTTTTTCGAAATCTTCAGATGTATCTATAGTCATTTTTTCAAAAGCTGATTTGTACCAATAATGAGTATTACCATCTATATCATCTAATGCCATTATATAAAATCTTTCATTTTCTGTTGTTCCTTTTTTTGGCGTTATTACATAATTTTCTCCAAAATCATCATTATACTTTTCTTTACTTATTGTATATTCTTTTAAATTATCTTTTACTGGAATTGTATATAAACCATTGCTATCACTCCATTGTCCAGATCCTGTGTTTCCTACTGCCATATCTGCAAATATTATTCCATCTACTATTCCGTCTCCTTCCATATCTGCGTAATATCCTACATAAGACTCCGTTTCTGGTATTATTTCTTCTGGTGGCTCCGTTTCTTGATTTGTATCTTCATTTCCTCCTGTTTCTCCATTTCCGCCAACCATTCATTATTTCATCTAATTCATTAAATAACTCATTTAACTCTGCTTGATCATTTGTTACTGCATTATTCATGCTATTAGCTGCTTCTTTGGCCTTATTTATTATTCCATTCTCACTAAATACCGCATCTATTGTAACTCCTGCTAGTATTAAAATTATTACTATCGTCACTGCTAAAGCTATTAGTGTTATGCCTCTCTTTTCTTTTATATTTCTCATAAGCTATATTTCTCCTTTTTCCTTATTAATTAAATTTTCACCTCCACAATATGTGATAATATATTTTTTCTTGCTCGTCCCTACTTCGTAAGAAAATGTATAAAATTTTGTTTAACCTCGGGTACAAAATTTTAACATTTTCTAACTCGCTGGTCCCCACACGTAGCTTCGAAAAAAATATTATCACTATTGTGGGTATTCTAATTTCTGCCTTTTTCAAGGTAAATTTCTTTGTTTAAATTTTCAAATTGCTAATTGAGAAGCGTGTTATATATATTATTTGAAAAAACATGAGTCGACAGCCCTTTGAGGCGGGGGTGTGACCCGTGAGCTTGGAGACCGTGTTTTTGAAAATAATATATATAACTTAGCTTGTATAGTACTTAGAAAGTAAAAAACTTCATATATATCCACTAGTAAAATTCCTTGAAAAAGGCTCAGAAAAAGAACGCACCTTAATAATTAGATACGTTCTATATTTTACATAATATATTTTAAATTTACGTACAAAAACTAAACCTGTTTTATTCTCTAAAACATAGCTCTCTCTCTCTCTCTCTCTCTCTCTACAACGGCAACGGTTTCAGCTTTCATTTTTGTTTTTCTCCTCTTCTTACACTAATTAAAAAAGATTTAATTTTTGAACTTAAAATTTATGAGGTGTACTACTTGTACATTAATTAAATTTCAAATGCAGTTTTACGACACTAAAATTTAATTATTTTTCAATTTGACTGATTAAATTCTATATTAACAAACATTAATTGTCAAGTTTTTTAATAAAGTTAACTCAAAAAAATTATTTGGTCATATCATCCATTTCTTTTGCTTTGTCTTTTTGTTTTTCTGGTGTTAACCATGCAAAGTATGATGATATAAACTCCCCATATTTTGTTGCGTCCTCAATTTCTTCATTTTCAATTTTTTTCTTTTTATCCATAAAAACTTGCTAACAAAAGTCAATAGTTTTTTATAATTTTTTTAAATTATTTTTATAAAAATTTTAAGCATA
>CALXPY010000067.1 GCA_944390395.1 uncultured Clostridia bacterium
CTATATTTAATTCTGCGGGCTTTTCCGTATCCGGTTTATCCAGATACGGGTTTTCCGTATCTGGTGAAGCCGTATCAGGCTTGGGCGGTTCCGGCTGCCTGGGCTGGGGCTGCTCATAGATGACATACTCGGTGTCGCTGATACGGCCCTGCCGGTCGCGCAGCTGGTGGCGCACGATATACCCGGCGGTCTCCAACTCCCGCAGCGCCCCGCCGATGGCGTCCACGCCCTCCTTGCAGATTTTCGCAAGGCCGCGGGTGGTATAGTTCCAGTCATCCGGCAGGGACAGCATCATGGACAGCAGGCCCTTGGCCTTAAGGGACAGTTTTTCATTTCTCAGATGGTGGTTGCTCATTACGGTATAATCTCTGGTTCGCTCAATACGGAACACAGCCATTGACTTCACTCCTCTCATTTCAGGGCATGAAAAAAGCCACAATCCTGTAAAAAGAATTGTGGCGGTCAGTTTCTTGCATATTTTCTTGTGTAAAACCAGAACACCGGCCTCTGCGGTTTCGGCCTGGAAAACGGTTCCGGCTCCTGGGAGAAGGGGAGTGTCTGGAGGATGTGGTCAATCTCAGCAGATTCCATATCACGCTGGGAACTGCAATCTTCCCGAATGGCGTCTTTGATGCTTTGGACGGTACACATATTCATTCCTTTCCTTTCATGGTGGTGGGTTTACGGGTGGCGGCGGCGCTTGTCCGGCTTGAAGTCGAGGACATGGCCCTCAATCACGCGGGCATACCGCTTGATTTTGATTTCCCGGCGTTTCTGGCTGAGAAGGGCGGCCTGATACCCGTCCTCCGTGAGAAACAGCCGCATTTCATCGCCGGGGTCGCCGTAGGCGGTGCGGGGGCGCAGGACGGAAAACTCGATCATCCAGCGGGTGTGGTCCCGGAAACGCTCCACAGCGAGAATGTTGTGTCCTTTCAGCTCACGGGCCGAAATATCCCTCATAGGCGGCTCCTTTCATCGTTCCTGGTCTCTCTCTCTGGCGCTTGCGCTGCCACGCCTCCAGCAGCTTAATGATGGTTTCCTGCATCCTGGCCGGAGTGTAGCTTTTGGGAAAATACTTGCGCAGGGTGTCAGTGGTAAACGTCACTCTGTCCAGATCGCTTTTCTTTTCCTCACCCATGATAACGCGCATCATATCAATGGTCAGATGCCCCTCCTGACTGTATTTCTTGAGACGCTGGGCCTGGGAGAGCGAGGGGGTAGCCTGTTCACTGTCCATGGCGTCCAGCAAATCCCGCTGTTCCTCTTTTTTGAGGAAAGACAGCTCATAGGCCGGATTGAGCGCGATTTTCTTCTCATCGACCATATCCAGCAGTTCGGGGATCAGTTCAGTGAGGCGGATGTAACGGGAAATCTGGTTGCGGCTTTGCCCGACCTGTTCGGCAAGAATCTCTCTGGATTCCTTTCCATCAAAATTCCGCCCAACTTGGGCGGAATTTTTAGAAGGGCGTCCAGCCTGCCGTTTCATAGCATCCAACTTCATCTTATAGGCGAAGGCCCTCTCGCTGGGGAGCAGGCTTTCCCGCTGTAAGTTGCTGTCAACCATAATGATGGTGGCGGCGTCATCGTCCAAATCCCGGACAATGACCAGCATGGTTTCTTTTTCCGCCAACTCGCTGGCCCGGTGCCGCCTGTGACCGGCTACCAGTTCATAGCCGCCGTTCGGGTCCGGGCGGGCAATGGCCGGGACCAGCACGCCGTACTGCCGGATGCTGTCAGCGGTCTCCATCATGGCTTCATCGTCCTTGACCTTAAAGGGATGGTTTTTGAAGGGGTGGAGTTCAGACAGCGGAACCTCCAGCACCTTCTCCAGCCTGGCTTCCTGGCGGCTTTCCTCGGTGGTAAACAGATCATCTACCGATGCCAGCTCTACTTTTTTCGCGCTGCTTTTCAAGTTTCAACACCTCCTTCGTCAGATTTCTGTATCCCTCGGCCACCTTTCCGCCGGGGTCATGGGCGAAAATACTCTTGCCCTCGGCGCTGGTCTCTTTGGCCCGGACCGAATGGGGAATCTCGGTGCCGAACACCTTGATTTTGCTGCCGTAGGTCTCCCGCAACAGGGCGGCGATCTCTTTGGCGAAGTTGGTCCGGCTGTCCACCATCGTCAGCAGGATACCGTCAATCTGGAGCTTGGGATTGATCTGCCGCTTGACCTTATTGACTGTCTGGAGCAGCTGTTCCAGGCCCTTGGCGGGCAGATACTCTGCCTGGACGGGGATTATGACCCTGTTGGCGGCTGCCAGCGCGTTGACCGTGAGCATCCCCAGGGACGGCTGACAGTCGATGAGGATATGGGAATATTGCCCCTTGAGCGTGTCCAGGTATTGCCGCAGGATGGTCTCACGGCTCATGGCATTTACCAGGGAGACCTCCATGCCGGAGAGCTGGATGTCGGCGGGCATCAGGTCAACGCCCTCCGGGTGGTGCAGGATGCCCTCGCCGGGGCGCAGCGGCTCGTCCATCAAGATACGGCCCATCGCTTCAGACAGGGTAAAGGGCAGCTTGTCCGGCTGGGGATGGCCCAGGCTGATGGTCAGGCTGCCCTGCGGGTCCCCGTCGATCAGCAGCACTTTCTTTCCGGCTTGCGCCAGACCAATCCCCAGATTCGCACAGGTCGTTGTCTTGCCAACGCCGCCCTTCTGATTGGCGATGGCAATGATTTGTGTGTTCATTGGCTCACCTCATTTCTGAATGTTGATGATGTTTCTGGAAATAGAAAAAGCCGCCACTTACATAAAAAATGAAGTGACGGCCTTTTCTGCTCCCGGATAAACTGCCCCGGAAATGCGAAAAGCGCCCAGCATGAATACTGAGCGCTCGGCAATAAATTTATTTTCTTTTATTCAAATCAGGTCAAATTATCTCAAACCCACCAGATGAAAAATGACCTCTGAAGGAGCAGAAAAACCGCCTCTCCAAAGAGCAAAAATTGGCCTCCGGTTAACCTATTTAGTCACCACTTGGCCCTCATTTTGCCCTCTTTTTTGCCGGTTAACCACTTGGTAACCACTAAAAATTGGGTGAAAATGGGTCTCGTTACGTCAAACCATATCAAACTATATCAGCCTTTCTGGGTATAAGAAAACCCCGGAAAACCTTGCAATTATAGTGATAAGGAACTAAATTCACTTATCACTGTTAGCTGACGGTTTCGGGGTGCATACGAAAGCCCGTCTGATTCCTAACAGGGATTCAGACGGGCGATTTTCTTATATTTTGGAGGACAATACTATGGAAAAACTCATTTCCTGCGAGTTCAACATTGATACGGCCTGTGTCGAACTGCGCTTCATAGATGGTAGCATGATTTCGATTGACTGCACTGCCGTAGAGGACGAGATTGCACACACCATCCGTCAGCGGTCGGAATTGGACTGGCTGGTGTATAATGATCCAGTTGGATATGCGAATATGATTCTCAATGGCGATCCAGCGGAATATCTGAAAAATGTGACGGACAACAGCCCTTTAGACTAATAGTAAGCTACCTGTTTCAAAACCTTAAGATGGGCTTCTACGACCAATGCTTTTTGTAAGATGTTTACGATTTGTTCACAGCCATGGCTTGACATGGTGGTTTCTTCTTGGTATACTGTGAATGTGTAATAAAAGGTCGTTTTTTGATGTTTTACGGCGTCTTTACTTTGCTGTTTGAAGGGAGGGAGAAGCATGAAGTATACAAAGCCGGTCGTTTTGAACCCTAAGCAGGTACAAGCGGCAAAGTGTGGCGATGGCCCCTGCGGCAGACCTTGTAGCAAGAATAAGGCCTGACTCAGCGCCTATACAATGGGTCTCAGGACGCAGAGCGGTTTGCCTGCGTCCTTTTTTATTCGGCGAATTGCTTTTCAAATGAGGGCGGTACGATGTACTACAAAATCAGGAACGATGTTTTATTTAGGCAGTACCCTGGATATGGATATATCACAGATAACTCTGAGTTCGGATACCGGCTGTTAAATGACAGTCGTTGCTTTTCTGGGGAAAAATATGTTTCAGAAAGCGGAGCGGTTATGCTTGCTACGCTGAGTAAGGTTCCGCGGCATATTGACAATATCATTGAGGATTTGATGCGAGTTTTTGTTGAGGTAGAATATGATACGTTGAAACAGGATGTGGTGGAGTTTTTTCAGTGGCTTGTAAATGAGGGGTATCTGAGCCATGGTGAAACCTTTGATATCTGCAAAAATCAGGAAGACATCAGTCTATCGAGATGCTTAGATGATGGATTAGCGCAAGCAATCATCAGAACCGAAAACTGCGAAAATGAGTTTATTGGACAAAATGATTTCCTCAGAAGTATTCACATTGAGATTGCAAGTGCGTGTAATGAGCGGTGTGTCCATTGCTATATCCCTCATAGATATAAAGATAAGATAATTGATTCTGAACTGTTTTATCGAATTTTGGATGAGGGACGGGAGATGAACATTATCCATGTGACTTTGTCAGGTGGAGAACCGCTACTGCACAGGGATTTCTTGCAGTTTTTGGAAAAGTGCAGAGAACTAGATTTGTCCGTTAATGTGCTGTCAAACCTGACTGCACTCACAGACGAAATAGTTTTAGAGATGAAAAGGAACCCCCTTCTCTCTGTCCAAACATCACTTTATTCCATGGATCCATCGGTACATGATTCCATCACAAAGCTTAGCGGTAGTTTTGAAAAGACAAAACAAGGACTAATGCGTCTGTACTCTGCTGGTATCCCAGTACAAATATCGTGTCCTGTCATGAAACAAAATAAGAATAGCTTTTTGGATGTTATACGATGGGGGCGGGAACACCACATTGCTGTGGCGGTAGAGCCTATGATATTCGCTACATACGACCATTCGGGTAGTAATCTGGCGAACCGTCTATCCTTAGAAGAAGTCGGTGAGGCTGTAGATAAACAACTTCCAGAAGGATATGCAGATATGATGCGCGAGGCTGCAAAAGAAAAGGAGTTGCTAACGGGTAACAATCCGATTTGTTCAATCTGCCGTTACAGCTTTTGCGTCTCTGTAGAGGGAGATGTATTTCCTTGTGCTGGATGGCAGACAAATATTATTGGAAATTTAACTCAGCAAACAATCCGAGAAATTTGGGAAACATCGGAGAAGATACAGAATCTACGGCTAATCAAAAGGGAGCAATTTCCAAAGTGTGTTACCTGTAGGGACAGAGGGTACTGCACAGTTTGCATGATGTGCAACTCCAACGAGAATCTCGATGGCGATATCTTCCGGATCAATAGCTATCACTGTAAAGCAGCTGCTATGATTCATAGCAAAGTGGATGCGTTCTTCCATGAAATTCCAGAGTCTAAAGGTGGGGATACTTTAAACAATGTGTAGTAGTTAGAAGGGTACTTCTCTGAAATCTTTATAATAAGGGAATGTTACAGAGTATGGAAAAAATTCTAATCAAAGACGCTCATGAGAACAATTTGAAGCATCTTGATGTAGAAATCCCCCTAAATGCTTTTACCTGTGTAACAGGCTGCTCTGGGTGTGGAAAATCCTCATTGGTCTTTGATACGATTTATGCAGAGAGCCAGAGAGGGTTCCTAGAGGGAATGACCGGGAACATCTACGGACAAAAGCTGATGAATAAGCCTAAGGTTGGGTCCATTGAGAACCTCCGTCCGGCACTTAATATCTCGCAAAATTATTATAATGTCAATCCACGTTCTACTATTGGAACCACAACAGAAATATCTTATTACCTGCGATCCCTATTTGCAATCGTCAACAGCAATCAAACCGTGGATATTTCGGAAAATGCCTTTTCCGCCAATAACCCTAAATCTTTTTGCCCCAACTGTTTTGGACTTGGTGTAGAAACAGTGGTCTCAGAAGCTCTTTTAATTCCAGATAGAGAAAAAACTTTAAGAGATGGGGCCATCCTATTTTTCAAAGGGCCACAAGATGGCAAAGAGCAAAAATATTTGGAGGCGTTTTGTGAACATTATGGAATTAATGTAGACCAAAAAGTTTCCCAGTTGAGCCAAAGCGAACTACACACGTTACTTTATGCGGACGATCAGATTAGATTTAAACTCTCTTATAAGGAGGGAAAGCGCAGAAAACAACATTATGTTGTCTTACGGGGAGCTATTCCTGCCATCCAAGAGCGGACTTCGGGCGGAAGTCCGTCTGAACCATCTGTTGTGTACTCTAAGTACATGGAGGAAGTTCCATGCCATGTTTGTGGCGGAGCAAAATTGAGGCAGAACATCTTAGAGTACAAAGTCGGTGGGTTGAGCTATGATGAGGTTGAACGCATGGAACTCACTTCTTTGTATTCATGGCTACAAAGGTTTAATGATAGTTGGGTCACACCAGCAAAAAAGGAGTTGTCTTCCCAACTGGTAGAGGGAATGCTTCGTAAATTGGAAGCACTTATCCAGTTGAATGTTGGATATTTATGTCTGAGCAGATCAATCCCCACTCTTTCGGGCGGTGAGCGGCAGCGGATTCGAATTGCCACACAACTCACATGTTCCTTGAAGGGTTTAATCTATATCCTTGATGAACCATGCAAGGGTCTGCATTATAGGGATATTACTAGTATCATTCAAGCCACTCAGAACTTAATACATCGAGGGAATACGGTAATCGCAATTGAACACAATAAACGATATATTTCCTCTGCTGACTATACGATAGAGTTGGGGCCTGTTGGAGGACCAGAAGGCGGATACTTAATTGATAAAAAAGACAAGCAATCTGACTGCTGGGGCAAGATGACTTTTAAATCCTCTTACAGTCTGGAGCAGTGCTTCGAGCTTGAGAATATTAACTTTAGAAACATCAAAGGTCAGACCGCTCGTTTCCCTGTCGGTGGTATCACCTGTATTACCGGGGTCTCGGGCTCTGGAAAATCGACATTGGCTACAGTTGTTGCCAAATGCTTTGCTAGGCGCTCCAACAACTGTTGTGCTTCTTTCCGCGGAGGAAATTCCATTAAACGGGCAATTCAGGTGGATCAGGCTCCTATTGGCAAAACTCCAAGGTCTACTATTGTTTCTTATTTGGGAATCTTCGATGAAATTCGCACATTGTTTTCAGAAACAGATGCTGCACGCAAAATGAAAATAAGTGCTTCGATGTTCAGTATGAACATTAAGGGAGGCCGTTGCGAATGTTGTCAAGGAACTGGACTTCAAAAGATTGAACTGAATTATTTGCCAAGTTCCTACATCATATGCCCAGAATGTGGTGGAAAGAGATTCAATGATCGAGTTTTGTCTGTGGAATACCATGGTAAAACTATCCAAGAGGTATTGGAAACTCCAATTTCAGATATCATAGGAATTTTTAAAGGAACAAAAAAGGTTTTCCCTGTTTTGACCAGTATGGTAGAATTGGGCCTAGGGTATCTAAAGTTGGGTCAAATGTCCATGAATTTGTCTGGCGGAGAAGCACAGCGTATAAAATTAGCTAAGGCCCTAGGTGCTTCTTCCAGTGGGCAGAATCTATATATCCTAGATGAGCCTACGTCTGGACTGAATGATGTAGACATTGACAGGTTTGTAAAAATACTATTCTCCCTGCAAGCCAATCAGGAAACCATCATAATTATCGAACACAATATTGAATTTATTGCCAAAGTTGCGGATTATATAATAGATTTTGGAGTGTTCGGCGGCGAGGCAGGCGGAAAAATTGTTGCTCAAGGGTCGCCCGAGACAGTGTTTTCTAATGAGGCGTCTTCATTATATCAATTGGATAGTATGTTGAATTAAAATTATCCGCACCTACTAGAATGCGGAAAGGAGCGTCATAATGGTAGCGGAAAGTGAAGGGAAAATCAAGCAATGTACAATTGTACTAACAAGGGACTGCAATTTGCGTTGCAATTTTTGTTATGTGAAAAGTGCCGGCTATATGGCAGACGACAAGATTAGCTATGAAAATCTCAAACAAATAGTGGATTTTTGTAGTGAATCGAAAGTGAAATTTATATTTTTTACGGGAGGAGAGCCACTTTTATACCCCCACATCATCGATATTTTGCAGTATATCAAAGGCAAACACCATTCGATGACTACTGCAATCGCTACAAACAGCATTCTGCTGAAAGACCCTGCGTTTTGCAGAAAATTGATTGATAGTGGGGTGGAGTATCTTGATTTGTCGATGAAAGGAACAAATTCGCAGGAGTGGTGCAAAGCAACAGGCTACGATGGATTCGACCAGCAGTTGCAGGCCATCCGCAATTTATCTATACTGCCGGTTGAATTTACTTGCTCCATGGTAGTAACTCAGGATAACGTTTTGACTATTTGCGACGCAGTTCAAATAGCTTGTAATAATGGAGCAAAGCAGTTCTCATTTACTTTTGTCATCGACAACGATGATACAGAAGATAAAAATCGAACATATTTGGAAAAACACAACCCCTTTGCCTTAGTTGAGGCGTTTATCTCTCAGATTGATCATTTGAACACCATTACGGAAGATTGGTGGATTGAATATAGCTTTCCCATGTGCATTTATACCGAGGAGCAGTTGTCCTTGCTGGAAGGGAAGTTAGCTACGCCTTGCCAAGTCCATATGAAAAATGCTGTAACCTTCAACACAAAGATGGAACTGCTGCCCTGCGATATGTACATTGATCAGAGAATGGGACAACTTGGTACGGATTTTTCATCATATCACGAATTTGTGGAATTAACAAAGCGCCCTTCCTATCGTTGTGTAATGGAAACTCTGCGGAAACGACCATCAAGTGAGTGTACGACGTGTAAGCATTTAGAGGCTTGTTATGGTGGATGCCCTGTACTCTGGAAGCACTATTCTTTTGAGGCATTGAAAGCTTTTGACCAAGAAGTTAGAGCGACCTATTAGACAAAAATATTAAAAGCGAGAACTTTGCTATAAAAGCAATCATTCACAAAGGTAAATCTCTACTTTCGGTTCTTCCCCCTTTGCGAAACTGAGCCTTTCAGCAGTTCCGACTTCTGCGCAATCCGGGCCAACCACTGTTTTTCTTCCTCGGTCAGTTTATTGTAGCGGAGTTTCGTCTGCTTGCAAAACAGCATAATCAATTGCTCCAACTTGCTGCCGTTGAATTGGGCCACTTCCTTCAGGTCACGCTTCAATTCTTCTGCGGCGGAGTTTTCCGGCGCACTGTCGCTCCGCCCCCGATGGGCCTCCCGCATATCTGCCATAATCGTGTCAATGTCACGATGTACCCGGCTGGCAAAATACTCGCCCTCGTCCACATGAGCCGCTTGCAGAAGATAGGCTGTTCTGTCGTTTTCCCCCGGCTGGTACTTCTCCACGATTTCAGCCCTCGCCACATCCACCCACGCATTCAAATTTTGTATCTGCATGGCGGCGATGCCCTCCACATAAATCTGGATGTCGGCCAGCAGCTTAACAAAATCCGGATGTGCCGCCAGTTCGCAGAGCAGGGCATTGTCCACCCGGCCACTTTTCAAAATATCAATCATATCGTCACTCAAACGCAGGTCTGTAAAGTCGGCGTTTGAGTGGCGTTTTGTTTCTGTCAGCCCCAGCAGATAGTCGGTGGTCACGCCATAGAATTTTGCCAGCCTGACAAGAGCATAGTGGCTGATGTCCTTGGTATCGTCTGCCTCGTAGCTGCCCAGCGCGGACGAGGACAAGCCCGTCTGCTCCGCAAGCTCCTTCAAAGTCAGGCCACATTCCACCCGCAAATCCTTTATTCGTTCTTGTATGGTCAACGACATATCGCTGTCCTCCGTATTCTCTGCCACTCTCCCACATTTCCGAAAGCGTGGAAATTTCCGGTTTTAACTCCGGATTTCCTACCTCTTGGATATACGGGAGAGTGGTCTTTTTTCTGTTACGATACTTTTATCACAGCAGGTGCAGCTTGAAAACAGAATGACCGTCCGAAAGGGATATGTTTCCCGGTGAAGTATCGCATAGAGCGTACCAGGGGAAACGAAACGCCGCTGAGAGAACAGGGGCAGGAACGGCTTTCGGGAGTGAGCGGCAAAACACGAAATTATTGCCCCATTTTGTCCAGAGCCTTCACAGCCCGTCCCATAGCAAGCAAAAGCGTTTTGTTCTCCGGGTCTGCCGTCAGAGGCTTCAACGCCTTGCGGATTTCCCGGATGGCTTTCTCGATTTCTCTTGTGGTGTGACCGGCCTTTACCGCTCGAATCGCCAGATTTGTGACATAGATGCAGTCAGACTGCGGCGCATGATCCTGTTCCAGCATCCGTCCGATCTGCTCCAGAATACCGTTGCGGCCTTTAGCTGTTTTCGTTGCGTCATCAGAATGCCACAAAAGATGGCTGTCCGGAATTTCGGTAGCGGCTACCGAAATAAAATGCACAGCATCAAACAGGTACTTTTCGTTGACCGCCTGTCTCCGGCTGGGCGCTGTGGCCTCCGACAGATGGGCGTCAATCCTGGGCCTGCCCCGTTTCCGCTTTTCGTTCTCCAAGTCGCACCGCCTCCAATCACGTTTCCCCTTTCTATTGTAGCACGATTTTTGACGATTGAAAAGAAGCAGAACACCGCACATCCGCAGATGGTGGTGTTCTGCTTCTTTGGCGGGAGTGCCGAGGGCGGCAGGCCCTTTGCGCCGAGTCCAGAGCGGCGAGCGTCTGGTCAGTGTCCAGAGGTGAAACCTTTGGGCCGGGTGCAGGGTGACAACGCCTGCTCAGGTGTTCAGAGGGTGAAACCCTTGGCCCAGGGAAAGTGATGCTCTGCGTCACTTTATACTGGGTTATTATCTGGCGCAAAGCACGCAGATTCGGCGGCTTCGCCGCCCCTGGTCACTCCCGGAAACTCAAAAAACGAAAGACAGGAGGGAACTGAAAATGGCAAAAAGACTGACCCGGCACAACGGGAGAGCCGGGAAAAGCGGCGTCTACAAATCCACGCACAATGACAGAACCTTCAATACCGAACACGCCGACCACATTGATAGCGAGCGCATTCAGCAGAACATCTATTGGGACTGCTTCCGGGGCACGACCTACCCGACCCAGCAGGACGGCGAGGTGTCCTTTGCGGATGCGGAGCGGGCCTTTTATCTGAACCGCTATTCGGGTTATCTGGACGGCCAACATGAGAGGAACGCCAAACGCCGCCACACGGAGCGTGACCGAAGTGTGGACGATCTGCTGGAGGACAAACGCTTCTGCCCGGAGGAAACTATCTACCAGATCGGCACGATGGAGGATTCTGTTTCCCCGGAAGTGCTTCTGGAAATTGTCGGGGAATTTATGATGGAGTTGGAGCGGCGCTTCGGGGAACACGTCCACATCATTGACTGGGCGCTCCATCTGGACGAGGCCACGCCCCACATCCATGAGCGGCACGTTTTTGACTATGTGAACCGATACGGCGAGGTTGAACCGAAACAGGAAAAAGCACTGGAGGCCCTTGGGTTTGAATTGCCCAATCCAGAGAAAAAGCAGGGGCGCACCAATAACAGGAAGATGGTCTTTGATGCGGTCTGCCGTGTCATTCTGTTCAACATTTGCAAACAACACGGGCTGGCGGTCGAGGAAGAACCTGACCCCGGCAACCGAGGGCGCAGCTACCTAGAAAAGAACGACTATATCATTCAGAAACAGAAAAAGGTTATTGCGGAACAAGAACTTGCGATAGCAGAGAAAACTGAACAGCTTGATTCGGTCACGTTTCGCTTAGAGGATGCCGAGGCCCTGATTGATGAAGTAACGGAAATCGCCTACGACAAGGCCGTGGAGCTTGTGACCGATGCTGTCCGCGCCGAAACACAGTTGCAGGATGAAACGATTATTTCCAATTACAGAGATTGGTGTCTGGCCCCGGAGCGGCGCTACTCCCCGGCAGAGAAAGGGCTGATTGGCAAAGTGCTGGGAAAGGCGCAGGAGCTGATCCACAAGGCCGCTCAAAAGGTGCTGGACAGGGTGCAGACCATTCTGCGAAAGCCGGAGGTCAGAGCCGCCGCCACCAAACAAATCAAGGAGAAAGCCAGAGAATCCGTCCTCGCCAGACTGGAGCAGGGCAAGGCCGAGATTGCCAGACGGGATGCGGGGCGCAGGGCGGCGCAGTCCACAGCAAGGCACAGCGTGGAGCGGTAATCACCCTGATACTGGGCAGCGGGAATTTCGGCAGCGGCTACTGGAATTCCCTCTGTCATGTTTTTTGAAACGGGGTTGTCATGCCATTAGCCCGGTCTTTTCAAATTTGCTCATAACCCATACAGAGGGGCACACAAAACGTCCCTACTACGATTTGAAAGAAGGTGAGAACACTGACACAGGAAATTTATCATGAGGGCTGCCCGGACTGGTTTGACGGGGAGCGCATTGACGAGATGATGTTCTGTCAGGACTTCCTGGCAAAGCACCCCATGAAGTGCGTCCGTGACCGGCTGTTCACCGTGGACGGTGCGGTAGAGGATGAGCGGCAGATCGGCCAGCTTATTCTGCGGGAGATCAGCGGCTATGTGACTACCAACCTCGCCAAGCGGGTGTCCAATCTGCTGGCAAGCGTCAAACTGCTTGCCTACTCGCCGCCGCTCCCCATTGAAACAGACCGTATCCACGTTGCCAACGGAACCTACTTCATGGACGGGCGGTTCTCTCCGGAGAAGGACTTTTGCAACAACCGTCTGACCGTTGCCTACCGCCCCGACGCGCCGCCGCCGGAGCGGTGGCTGCGGTTCCTGTCGGAACTGCTCTACCCGGAGGACATTCCAACCTTGCAGGAATACCTGGGCTACTGCCTGCTCCCCACCACTAAGGGCCAGAAGATGCTGATGCTCATTGGCAAGGGCGGCGAGGGCAAGAGCCGTATCGGGCTGATGATGCGCTCCATCTTCGGGGACAGCATGAACACCACCAGCATCCAAAAGGTAGAACAGAATCGGTTCAGCCGCGCCGACCTGGAGAGTAAACTCCTGATGGTGGACGATGATATGGATATGAGCGCCCTTCCCAAGACTAACTATATCAAGTCCATTGTCACATCGGAGTGCAAAATGGACATGGAGCGCAAAGGCGTTCAGAGCTACCAAAGCCAGCTTTATGTGCGGTTCCTCTGCTTCGGCAACGGGGCTTTGACTGCCCTCCATGACAGGTCTGACGGCTTCTTTCGCCGCCAGATCGTCTTGACCACAAAAGACAAACCGGCAGGGAGAGCGGACGATCCGTTTCTCTCGGACAAGCTGATCGCGGAGCAAGAGGGTATCTTCCTTTGGTGCCTGGAGGGGCTTCACCGCCTGCTGGTCAACAGCTACCGCTTCACCATTAGCGACCGTGCCAGGGAGAATATCGCCGTTGTGGTCAGGGAGGCCAACAATATCGTGGACTTCCTGACCTCAACCGGATATGTCCAGTTCAAGGCGGACGGCGAGGCCGCTACCCGTGATCTCTACGCCGCTTATAAGGTCTGGTGCGAGGACAACGCCGAGAACCCGCTTTCCCCCAAGAGCTTTTCCGGCTTCATCGCCCAAAACGCCGACACCTATCGGCTGGAGGCCACCAACAACGTGTATATCGGCAGCGGCAAGAGGTGCCGGGGCTACTATGGCATTGAGGTCCTGATAAGGCCGATCGCTTTATAAAAAGAGAAATGAAATCATCTGTACGTCCGTACACGAGTACACAACAGCCTTGTACCGATGTACGGACGTACAGATAAATTTGAGTTCCCCTTTTATCTTTTATAGGCAGTCATGCGAACCTGACCCCAAAAATCCGGGGTGAAATTCAATCCTTGTGATTTTCGTGAAAATTATCATACTCCGATGTATAGATTACACCTGTTCGTGATTTATAGAACCGTGATACTGCTTTACGGAAATATGGGCAAATCCACGGTTCCGGCAGAGGTCACACGAAACAATGAAATGGATTAGGGCGCTTTGTGACCTGGGCTTCATCATAGCAAATCTGAGCGAAAATCGCAACCTGCAAAATCTTCATTATGCCGTGAAACTGCTTTGCGGCATAATGAACCAAATTCATCAGAAAGTGAGGAAGAAAGAATGAAATCTGATATGAGAAACGAGATCAAGGCGTACATCGTGCGCCAGGGGATGACCATGCAGGAGGTGGTGGACGTGCTCTCCGACGAGTACGGCTGGTCG
Source organism: uncultured Clostridia bacterium (assembly GCA_944390395.1). Taxonomy (GTDB): domain Bacteria; phylum Bacillota; class Clostridia; order TANB77; family CAG-508; genus CAG-273. Next base: position 14,089 of record CALXPY010000067.1, read on the forward strand.
GACAGCGTGTCCAATCTGTCCAATAAGCTCCAGCGGGAATCCCTCCGCTACAAAGAGGCTGTCCAGCTTGCTGATGCGCTGGGCTATGACATTCAGTGGGTCCGGCGCAAAGCCGACTGACCCCAACAGACTACGAATTACGGAGGTACTTTATTGAACGATTTTGAAAACTATGTTTATGAACCCATTGACCTGTGCGCCTGTTATGAGCCGATGTTTAACCCGCCCGCCGATTTCATTGAAGAATGGCGCAGGAAACGGGAACAGGAAAACCCGTTCTCCTGCACAGTGACCCGCAAGATTGGCAACACCTGGTATATCGTCGAAACTGAATGCGATGGTGACGAGCCGCTTCCCCACATGGTGAAGCGGCTGATTTTTTCGGATAAGGAGGCGGTTTGATGTCGACAAAGACGCTGGATCATGTTACAATGGAGCCATGCACTACGGTACTGTCGGCTGACCCACACAAGAAAGGAGACAACAACGTGGATCAGCAGAAAATCACGATTTTGTACTGCCGCCTCAGTAACGAGGACGCCCTGGATGCCGAGAGTAACTCCATCACCAATCAAAGAAATATCTTGCTCCGCTACGCCGCCGACCACGGTTTCATGAATACCCGTATTCTGGTGGATGACGGTTATACGGGAACGAACTTCAATCGCCCCGGTGTCCAAGAGGGGCTTTCCCTGGTGGAACAGGGCTTGGTCGGGACTTGGATCGTGAAAGACATGAGCAGATTTGGGAGAGACTATCTGCAAGTTGGCAGATATACGGAAATCGTTTTTCCCAGCTTCGATGTACGCTTCATCGCCGTCAATGACGGGGTTGACAGCGCCAGGGGAACGGACGATTTTACCCCGATTCGCAACGTATTCAACGATTTTTATGCCAAGGATACGAGCAAGAAGGTCCGAGCCGTTCTGAAAGCCAGAGGCACCAGCGGCAAGCACATGGGAAAGCCGCCCTACGGCTACCGCTTCGACCCGGCTGACCGCAACCACTGGATCATTGACGAGGATGCCGCCCCGGTGGTCAAGCGCATTTTTGACCTGTCCATCGCCGGGAATGGCCCAAGCCGGATTGCCCGGATTTTGGAGGCTGATAAGGTTTTGACCACCAAGGCGCTGTATGCCCAGAGGAAGGGCGAACCCTTGCCGGAGCGGCCCTATCACTGGGTGGAGCAATCCATTGTCGGCATCCTGGAGCGGATGGAGTACACCGGCTGCGTCTGCAACTTCAAAACCTTTTCCAAGTCCTATAAACTCAAAAAGCGCATCCCCAACGCCAGCGAGGATATGTTCATCCTGCCCGACACCCAGGAGGCTATCATCACACAGGAACAGTGGGACAGGGTGCAGGAGCTGCGAAAGCACAAACGCCGCACCACCAAAGGCGAACGGCAGGGGATGTTCTCCGGGCTGGTGGTCTGCGCTGACTGCGGGAGCAAACTCCACTTCGCCACCTGCAAGAACTATGACGGCAAGCAAGACCGCTACGTCTGTGCCAGGTACAAGAGCGGTCGCGGCACCTGTTCCGCCCACTATATCCGGGAGGATGTTCTGCGGGAGGTCGTGCTGGAGCGCATCCGGGCCGTGACGGAGTATATCCGCTCTGATGTGGAGGGCTTTCAGGAGGACTGGCTGATGTGCCGGAGGGCCGACCAGGAGAAGTCCATCCGGGAGGACAAGCGGCGGTTGGAAAAGGCCAAAAAGCGTCTGGCGGACATTGATGTGCTGATGACCCGTATCTATGAGGACATGGCGCTGGGGAACCTGAGCCGGGAACGCTATCAGAAGATGACCGAGGGCTATGAGGCGGAACAGGCGGCGCTCAACAATGAGGTCATCGGCCTTGAGGACTGGGTAGCGACCCGTGAGGAAATGGAGGACAACCTTGACCAGTTCCTCGCCCTGATGGAGAAATATGTGGACATCCCGGAGCTGACACCGACCATCGTGAACGAGTTCATCAAGCAGATCATTGTCTACGCCCCGGAGAAGGTCAACAGCAAACGGACGCAGAAGGTCAAAATCGTCTTTAACTTCCTGGAGGAAGTGGAAGTACCGGAAATCAGCGAACCCATTATGACGGAAACCACCTATGGACGCAGAAAGACGGCGTGACACTCGGTCACGCCGCCCTCTGCGGCAAATAGTTACTTGTCACTATTAACCCTTGATTTTCCGGGGTTTTTGAACCATTTTGATACGGTTTGAACAGCTGATTATCTCTTGCTGAACTGCGGAGCGCGACGGGCTGCCTTGAGACCGTATTGAGAACACAAACTCCTCATTTCCCTTGATTTTTCAAGGCTTTGCATAACTCACACTCAAATTTGTCCTACCCTTTAATCGTAAAATGGGGATATTTTTATGAACCCGCAGACGCAGCAAATGCAGCATTTACAACACTCAAAAGCTGTTCGGGTTTATTATACTTTACCTGCGCATAAATGTCCATTGTTGTTTTGCTGTTTTTATGTCCGGCAAGATACTGAACCGTCTTAGGGTCAACACCAGCGTACAGAAGATTCGTAATGTAGGTATGGCGCAGTTGGTGCGGCGTCACCTCGAAATCAATACTATATACCAGATTTGGATTGTTCTTCTGATGACCTCCAAGAACCGGCGTAATTGTACGCTTGATTCTTTGGCCATTCACATATTTATAATAGCTGTGTTCCTTGGTCGAGCGAGCAACTACATAATGCCATATCCTTTGAAATTGAGAACCGGACAGAGGTTGTCCTTGGCTATCGGCAATCACATATTCAGAAATAGAGGACATCTTTACTTCTCCCAAGCAGTCCGCCAAACATCTCGGAATAGGGATATCCCTCTGCGCTGTCTTTGTTTTTAATGTCGTCGAAATCACCGGCTTGTTGTGTTCCGTGCGCCATGCTCTCCTTACAGAAATATATGGAGTAGGTGCATCCAGGAATACACAATCCCACTGTAACGCAAGGATTTCTTCCCGTCGCAGGCCCGCGTACAGCCCAATCATAATAAACACATACGGCGGAAGTCCTCGAACAGTTTCCAAAAGCAGCCTCGCTTGTTCATCCGTCAAAGCGTCTTTCTTTTTGCCTGGCTTGCCACCTTTAGCTGAAATTCCCACACAAGGGTTGTAGTCAAGTAATTGGTTGCGTTCTGCTGAATAAAAGACGCACTTCAAAAGCATGTTGACAGCACTATATAATCCCGCCGACTTTTTTGATACAGGTATCAGCGCCAGTCGAATATCGTCTGCTGTCACTTCTGACAGATACATATCTCCCAGAGGCTTGACAACATAATTGTTCATATTCTGGGTATAACCTTTCAAAGTGCTTGAAGATACCTTGGCTGACTGCATAAGCAGCCACTTCTCACAATATTCAGCCACAGTCGGATGTTTGCGCCGAAAAATGATCTCCTCCACTTGCCTCCGAGCTTCTAACTGCTTTTCATATAATTCCTCGCAAGTAGCAGCATATAAACTTACCTGTTTTCCGTCCGCGTCTGTAATCCGCGTCCTATAATACTGGATTCCACTCCTTATAACAGTCCCATACTGAGGAATACTCACTTTTTTCTTAGCCATGCTTTCAGATCCTTTCCTATTAATATGTAGTTCAGCGCCGATACCTTTTTTATACTGAAAATCCATGGCTCTTTCAAAGGTGCGATTTATGTAATAGCAAAAGGCGAGGGGCAACCCCTCGCCTTCGCTATATCTTCTATTTTACTGTGCTGTTCCATACTCGGCCTCGTCCCATTGAGCAAATGCACCCGTTAAAACTCCTGCCAGTTCATCCGGCTTGTTATATTTAACTTTCGCATATATGTCCATGGTGATCTTGCTGCTCTCATGCCCCGCCAAATATTGAACCGTTTTAGGGTCTACCGATGAATGAATCAAATTGGTGATATAAGTGTGGCGTAATTGGTGCGGTGTAACATCAAAGTCGAGGCTGTAAATCACTTTCCCATTATGTGCTGCTTTTTCTCCAAGAACCGGATTGACGGTATGTTTCACGCGCTTTCCGTTCTCATACCTATAATATACTCGTGGCTTTGCTGTCCTGGTAACGATATACTGCCACAATCGCTTAAACTGCGTATAGGAAAGCGGCTCTCCCTCCCGGTTGGCAATCACATATTCTGATGTCGATTGTTTCTTTGCCTCTCTCAAACAATCCGCCAAACGATCCGGAAGGGGGATATTCCTTTCCGCAGCTTTGGTCTTTAATTCAGTGAGAATAATGGGCCGGTTATGCTCCGTATGCCACGCTCTCCGAACCGTCAAATAGGGAGCCTCTGTGTCCAAATATACCGAATCCCATTGCAGCGCGAGAATTTCTTCACGCCTCAAACCGGCATACAAGCCAATCATAACAAACACATAGGGGGGCAATCCCCGAATAGCGTCTAAAAGCCGTTCTACTTGTTCATCTGTCAACGCCTGCTTGTCCTCTTGAGGAACCCCTCCACCTTTGGCGTTGAGGTATATTGTCGGATTCGTATCAATGACATGGCTCTCCTGTGCCGCGCGAAAAATGGACTTATACAGGATGATAACCGACTTATATACGGATACGGATTTCTTTGAAACCGGAACAAGCGCAACCTGGATGTCATCCAATGTTACTTCTGCCATTCTCTTTTGGCCCAATTCCTTAATAATATGCCGCCGTACCTTGGATGTGTAATCCGTCAATGTCGTATTACGAACATGGACAGACTGCATAAGCAACCACTTTTCACAATACTCTGCGACAGTGGGGGATTTTTGACGGAATGTGATGTTGTCAATCTTCTCCAATGCCGCCATTTCCTTATCGTATAGTTCTTCACGAGTTTTGCCGTAAAGGATGACACGCTTGCCCTCTGCGTCCTCAACATCGGTTCTATAATATTTATGGCCGTTCACTTGAACTGTGCCGTATCTGGGGATTCGCTTTTTCCTTAAAGCCATTCCACCACCTCCAAAAATAATTTTCAGCGCTGTACTCTTGTTTTATCAGAACGCGCCACTTTCATCAAAGGTGCGATTTTCGCCTTCGCATAAAAAAGGCGTCTGCAAAATGCAAACGCCTTTTCTTCAAATATTTATAATATAGATTTCTTTTATTTGCTCTGCTCATTTTTAGAGATCAAGGCTATTGGGGTCTAACAAAAAATCCATAATCCCCATTACAACGATACCTTCCTCATTACGCCAGAGCTTGATATTGTCCTTAACAACAATCATTTTTTTGAAAGAGTCACCAATACGCACCAAAGAGCTTTTCTCCTGTTTCATCTTCTCTTCGTCCGGGATGGCAAACGCCGATTGGATGTAGTATCGTTTGCTTCCCTTATTGCAGATAAAGTCAACCTCTAAACGCTTGCGAATCGACTTTCCGTTCTCATCTCTTTGTGAGTAGTCTACTACTCCGACATCTACATTGAAACCACGGACGAGAAGTTCATTATATATGATATTTTCCATGATGTGGTTTTCTTCCTGCTGACGAAAATTAAGCTGCGCATTACGAAGCCCCACATCAGTGAAATAATATTTGTATGGAGAAGCAATATACTTCTTTCCCTTAATGTCGTATCGTTCCGCCCTGCTGATGAAAAACGCATCCAAAAGATAGCCAATATATGCGCTGACAGTTTTATCACTGACAGGAATCCCATTGCTTGCAAAAGTGTTTGCTAACTTTGACGGATTGGTAAGGGAACCTACAGCAGAAGCAAGAACATTGACTAAAGCCTCCATGACATGATCCCCTCGAAGACGATTCCGCTCCTCGATATCCTTTAGATACAATTCCCGGCACAGATCAATCAAATATCTTGACTTCAGCTCATCACTATTACGGCTTAAAATCAATGGCAGACCGCCGTAGGTATAATAGTCGTTCCAGGCTTCATACTTATCGCCTGGATGTGCTGACAAATATTCCGAAAAGGACAGAGGATATACGCGGACTTCATCTCCCCGTCCCCGAAATTCCGTTAAAACATCCGAGGAGAGAAATTTCGAGTTACTGCCAGTCACATAGATGTCTACATTCTCTCTGCGATTAAGCCCGTTTAATACCGCTTCAAATCCGCTGCACAGCTGGACTTCATCCAGAAAAATATACCACATATCGTCGTCCGTCAAGCGCTCTTTTATATAAGCGCTCAATCTTTTGCTTTCGCGCAGTTCTTCATACTCCTCGTCATCTAATGGAATGCGTATGATTCTGGAAGCATCAATGCCCGAAGCCAACAGATATTGATAATACAGCTTGAACAGCAAATAGGATTTTCCGCACCGACGAATTCCGGTCACTACTTTTATCAAGCCATTTTCCCGCCGCTCAATGAGTCGATTTAGATATATGTCGCGTTTGATCATCTCCATGTCTCGTCCTCCTATTCGAATTTTTGCATATTGCTGCACTTTTTCGTAACTTGCAACACCAGTATACACCGTCCACATAGCAATGTCAACCTCATAGCGATAGTATATTCCGAAAGTTTACAAAAATATGCAATTATTCGTAGCAAGAGTAAGTTCATTTCTATAACCATCACTTCTTGTGTTGTATATGCCGGTAAGTTTCCATTTTCTCTATTGGCTTCGCTCTGTGCGTACTTTTTGCGATATACTCTTGAAGGCCGGTGTGGGTAAAATAGACGCAGCCATTAGGCACATATTGAATATAGGATATTAAACCACAATTCCTGGCTTCATCCAAAGTGGCCAAACTGATTCCTAATATTTTGGCCGCCTCTTTACGGGTAATCAGTTTTTCCATATTCAATCCTCACCTTCTCTCTGTTCTTTTGACAACTTCATAGTCAAAGCCAGGGCGCTGGCCGCAATAGGTGCAGATGTCCCGTTCCTGCTGCGCAGGGTTTACCCGTTTCAAATAATAAGAGCCTGTACCATAGAAATTGTTGGCACAGGCCGGGCAAAGGCACATGATTAAATTTTCGGGAACCTCCTCGATCAGCCCTACGCTGACTGCCAGGGCATGGTTGATTCTGCGGATATGCTTTTCTTCCAGCCTGCCGATGTACGTTTCCAACCGCTTCTTATCAATGGTGCGAAGCTGCTCTAAAAGAACAAGAGAAGGCAGCTCTAGGCCGTTCTCTGCTTTTAACAGATAGTGGGTAGGCAGCTTGGCCTTTGCGTCCACCTTGCTGGAAATAGCCGCTACAATGACGGTGGGGCTATATTTGTTCCCTGTATTGTTCTGGAGAATGAGGACAGGGCGGCGTCCTTCCTGTTCGGAGCCGATTCCCCGGCCCAGATCGGCATAGTACATTTCGCCGCGCAAGTACGTTTTGTTCATGGTATTTGACCTCCCTTTGAAAATTTAGGCGGCAAAAGCCGCCTATGTAGAGGCCGTACAGCAGAACAGAATGAAGGCCGGGGAGAGATAAAACATTTCTCCTGTTTTCATTGGCCCGTCCTGCCGCACGGCCCATATTTCAAAGCGTTCCTACTTGTCCTCGACACCCCGGAACACTGTGGGAAGTCATCAAACGGCTGGCAGCTCACCAGCTCCACGGGGAATCTCACCCCTCGCGTGGTTCTCACGCAACCGCCCCCATTGCCTGCGACGGATCACGGCGGCGGGCCGCTTCAACGCTCGGACGTTAGGCTGGACGGGAGTATCATTGTCCCCGCTGCCGGTCATGGCCGTACCGGGAGCCGCCCGGTACTGACAGTCTGCTGTTTCTCGCTCCTTGCCGGGAAGAACAAACCTAAGACCTACATTTCTTTTTCGGTGGTGTCTCGTTGTTTTCCCCCGGCAGATCGCCGCGCAGCAACCGTCTGGGCTTTGGCTTTCGCCAAAGCAGCGGGAATGTGCCTGATGAATGGGTATGCAAGTTTCAAGGTTCTGGGAGAGGTCATAGAAAAACCTCTCACCCTTTTTGCCGTTGGGTGAGAGGTTTGCACAACACTACTCTAAAATTTTTTTGAGTTTTTTGAGAACCTTCATTTTCCGAACATGAACAGCATTGCGGTACACACCAAGTTCATCTGCGTATTGCCGCTCTGTCTTTTCCTCAAAGAACAAAGCCTGGATCAGCGCCTGTTCTTCTGGAGTCAACATGGAAAGCGCGGTATGTAGCCTGTCCGTTTCCATCTTGCGGAACACCACACTCTCCACGCTTTCCCGCCTGTCGGAAAACTGCTGGGCATTTTCATCCATCAGCCGGTCTAAAGAATCTTCGCGGCTGGGAATAATCTGCACCACCTGGCCCTCCTTTCCGAGAACGAACCGCTCGGTTTTCAAGTCGTTCTCAAAATAACGGATTTTCCGGTCGCCTTGCATATAGGCCCGGTACACTTCATCCGTGACCTCGACAAATTGGCCGCGAAGCCATATTCTTTTTTTATCAACGTCCACGCTGTTTTACCTCCGATCAGTCTGAATTGTGTGAAATTCAGACTGTCGGGCGGCCCCCTACAACATGGATTAGGGCAAGTTATATATTTGAAAACGCTCCCACATGATTTAGCATTGTCATATATCAAAGACGTTCTTATTTTTATAAATCACTAGGTATTTTAAAAAACAAAAATTTTAATCTACATGTTTTTATTAATAATTGGCCGATCTCGCAGAATCAAACACACTGCTTTTAATCGGCAGCGAAGTACGGACATTTCTGCGAATAAAATATCCCTCCAAACCAAAGACTCTGGAATGGAAGGATGGACACAGTAAATTATCCCGCCAATACCTCATTTTTATTGGTGGGTTATATTTCTCTCCGGCTTATAATTTTTTATATCTTATTTTCATTAATTTGATCATAGTCTTATTGTTAACTAACATAGATTTCAAAAGCTTTTTCACGGGTCGCCTCCACAGACAGGACCGGAGGGTTTCACAGGAACAAATAAAGAGGCCACCCATCTCTGGGTAGCCTCTTTATACATATCACTTACTTTGCGTAGCTGAGGGTCGAAATGGTCAGATTCGTAGTGCTGGAAGGGTTAGCGATCATCAAGTAATAAGTACCGGCAGAAGAAACGGTTGCAGTAATGCTCTTAGAACCGCCAGTGAGAGAAACGAGATTGCCAGTAGAAGATGTGGACTTAACCAGACCAATGTGAATCGGAGAGGTTCCGGGAGTCCAGACTACGTTAATCACAACACTTTGACCAGCAGACAGGGTGCCAATGTCATACATTTTATAGGTAGATGCTGGCAAAGAAATGCTGCGAGCATTGGGATTGAATTCTTCGGCAATGGCTAAAACATCATCCAGATCGATGGTGACAACTTCACAGTTTCCGCTTTTCTGTGTATACTCAACATCAGAAATCTCCGCCGCGAAAGCACCAATGGACATAGAACAAGCCATAACAAGGCAGAGTGCCAGCGCAAACAACTTGCTCAATTTACTTGTTTTTCTCATAGGTATCCTCCCTTTATAATCAGTTTTCCGTCAACCCTGCAGTGATGACGCCGTAGGAAATATTTCCTGCGGCAATTATACTTTTATTGCCTCCAAAAATAAAGTGATTATATCACACAAATTGGGGGGAGAAAAAGTTCGGAAACATTTGGGGATTTGAGAAATATTTTAGATTTTCCCTCTAAGCTTGTCTGGAAACCGTTTGCAGCGGCCAACCAAAAAAGTTTAGGAGGAGTTATTTTATAATGAAACATTTTTTAGCCTTGATCCTAGTAGTCGCATTGGCACTATCGCTTGCAGCCTGTGGTGACAATAATCACGCCGTTCTTCCATCCATACCTTCTGATGGTTCCGATGTGCTGGAAACCGATTTTCAAAAAAATATGAACCAGAGCACCTCCACCAATATTTACTGTCTGTGCAAAACCACGGATGGGTATTATTTTCAATTCGATTGTATGCTTTATTTTATAGATAGAGAAACAGGAGACAGCACTATTCTATGCGGAAAACCAGATTGCAATCATGTTATATCTGAGTTTAACAAAAGCTGTAATGCCTATGTTTATACTAATTTATTATCCTACTACAACGGAAAAATTTATTACACTAACAGCGACGCTGTATTAGAAAATGGAAACTACGTGCGTAAAGGAGAGCGTTTATTTTCCATGAATTTGGATGGCACAGAGCATGATGCTGTGCAAAGCCTTGATTTTATTCCTGACGGTGATACAAATAACTTTATTACAGAGCCAATCATTCACAGAGGTTATGTTTACTTTAGCTACAGTGGAGCCTTATACACTGCAAAACTCGGTGCAGACATTGAGAACGCCACGCTTATTTATGGCAAGCAAAAAACGGATGATGGCAGCCATGTGGTAGATTCTAAGGAACAGTATTACGAGCTTTGGGCCGACGGTGATCTGGTGTACTTTATGGTCAAAAATATACAACAAGGCAACGGTACTTATAAAGACACGCTATTTTGCTACGATCCACAAAGCAATCAGTCAAAACAGATTTGGCAAGTGCCTGAGAAATCAGAAGTTGGAACTTGGGACACTACTGGTGTCAGCGTCAGTCAATGGTATATTTCAGATGGATACATCTATTTCTATCTCTGCGGTAATGACATTTGGTGCACGGAGTTATCAACAGAAAAGACAACTAAACTGATCGACTTGGATCTAGAAGCAGGCGTTGCCGCTTTTTCGGACAAATATATTACAGTTATAAATAAGCAATATAATGATTTTATGTCTTTTACAGGAGAATTAGGAATTGCAGGAGGCGATTATTTATATATTTACGACTACAACGGTAAATTGATACAAGAAATTTCCCTAGGTCAGATATATCAAGACCATAAAACGGCATTTGCCTGCCATATCGCATTCTGTGATGCAGGCAAGGTATATGTTTATGTGGATGCCACCGTTTCTGGAATTTATAGTGCAGCCTATAGTTCTAATACTGTACAGGAGCATTATTTATATGCAGTAGACATCGCTTCCGGCACACTCGGGGATGTTGTTTGGAGTTATTATAAGAAATATTGAGGAGACAAATAAATTGCAATTAGAATTAATTGACTTAACAAAACAATATGGCAGTTTTACCGCCCTCGACCATGCAAACATTCTCTTCACGGAAGGTATTTACGGGATCCTCGGTGAAAATGGAGCTGGTAAAAGTACGATGATGAATCTACTAACCGATAATATTCATAGAACGGATGGACAAATCCTGTTTAATGGAACAGACATTTTAGAGTTAGGGAAAGACTTTCGCAGGGTGCTGGGCTATATGCCCCAGCAGCAAGGTTTCTATGACCACATGACAGCGCAAACCTTTCTCTACTACATAGCAGATCTAAAGGGGCTCACAAAAAAAGAAGCCGTGAAAGAAATTGATATGCTCCTAGATGTCACAAACTTATCCCCCGTGAGGCATAAAAAGCTAGGTGGGTATTCTGGCGGTATGAAGCAGCGTGTTCTTTTAGCGCAAGCACTTCTAGGTGATCCTAAAATAGTTATTTTGGATGAACCTACGGCAGGACTTGATCCAAAAGAACGGATTCGGATTCGTAATTTTATATCCAGTATGTCACGGAACCGTATTATTTTGCTGGCAACCCATATTGTCAGCGATATAGAATCTATCTCTGACCAGATCTTGATGATGAAGAAAGGAAAATTGGTCGGTATGGGTACTCCTGCTGAATTGATCCAAAGTGTTGCGGACAAGGTAAAAGAAATGCCCTGCGCTCAGGAAAAGCTAGAGGAAATACATTCACACTATAAAGTAGGCAATATTTTTCAGCGTCGCAGCGAAACATGGGTGCGCATCATTGGCGATCATCTTCCCGCAGAGGGACAGTACGTACCAGAGCACCTGTCTCTAGAAGATGTATACCTATACTATCTCGGAGAGTAGGTGACGGCATGGCTGAATTGAATCGTATTTTTCAGAATCGCCGTCTGTGTATTGCTATACTGGTAATCCTACTGCTGAACGGCTTTTTGTTCATTCGGGAGCAGAAAATACAGAACTACGGAATGGATTGTGCCATTCCAACTCCTACTATTTCGTTTCAAGTAGACGGGGGCGGTTATGAAATTGCACAGGAAACGGTAGATAGCCGTGCAGCCTATGAACGGTATCTACAATGGCTGGAGAATTATACGAAGCTTCCGCTTGAACAAGCCATCTCTGCTCTGCAGACAGAAAAGGATCGACTGACTGCTGTTTTGGAAAACTATGGAGAGGAAGAAAATGTCGAAAAGCCCACCGAAGTATATCTGGATTACGTTGCAGTCAATCATCTTCTGAAACAAGCCGCGTATCTGCATGGCTACAAAGATTATCTAAATATGATCCAGGCAAATAAGGATGCTTTATTATCATTTTCCATATTTAATGACCCAAACGAATTTTCTGGTCGAAATATTCTGAAAACAGCAAACGAATTTGAAGCCTTGCAGGATATTTCTCTACGTTTGGGAATTGACGGGGCAATCCATGCGTTTATGGGGTTTTCTATTACGGACTATTTACTACTGGCCGTACTGGTGTTGGTTTGTGTTGCCTTTCTGGATGAGCGGAAGAAAGGGCTTTGGAATATTGTTTACGCACTTTATGGCGGCAGACTTCGGCTGGCGATACAACGGGTCAGTATTTTGCTCTGTGTGTCTGTAATCGGTGTGACACTGCTCTATGGTACTAATTTATTGGTAGGATTTTTTATATATGGTGGGATCCGCGATCTTGGCAGAGCTGCACAGTCCGTTGAGTTGCTGGGCAACATGCCGATCCGCTGTACCGTGGGAGAATTTCTACTTCAATATCTACTGTTCAAGATCGGTGCCGCATTCCTTGTGGCATTGCTGCTGTGGTTAATCTTTTCCGCGATTCGCAATGTGAAATACACAATCATTGCGGCCTCTGGTATGCTGGCGGCAGAATACAGCTTTTATACCTTTCTCCCTGTACAGAGTGGGTGGAATATGTTCAAGTACTTCAATATTTTTACATATATTACCTCTGCCGACCTCTATACCAATTACTTAAATATTGACCTGTTTGGCTATCCTGTTGGAATCCGCGCGGTGTCGCAGAACGCCTGTCTTCCAATAATTTTATTGTTGGTAGGAGTGTGCATCACGATTCATTGCCACAAGCGACCTGCGTCTGGGAGGATTCTCCTCGGGCACTTTGCTTACGGGATCAACCGCATCACAGATGGATTTTTGCGTCGGTTTCATCTGCTTGGAATGGAGCTTTATAAAACATTATTTATTCAAAAAGGCATTTTATTGATCATTCTGTTCTTTTATTGTGTTCCAGGTCTGATCTTCACGGTGAATATCCCGGTAGGAGGCAGCAAAGAAGCTGCCGCAAGAGCGTACACAGCTCAATTATCTGGCCCCATTACAGCGGATACCATGCAGCAAATCCGTGATATTTCGTCCGAGTTGGATACGATCATTGCCGCCCATGCTTCTGCAAAAGTACAGTACGAAAACGGCACAATGGAATATCCGCAGTATGATGTATTTGTCCGTGCAGCGCAAGCTGCTGAAACAAACAAAAATGGTCTTTCTATTGTGCGAGAGCGTGTGGAGGAACTGTGTTCCCTTGGAAAAGGCCAAGACTTTACACCGTGGCTGATCGAGGATAGCCCTTATGAGGGGACTTATGGAACTCCTGCGAGGCCAAATCAGAGCCGTGTAGCACTCGTTGCTATGTTGACCATCACTCTGCTGCTCACCGGCTCCATGGCTTATGAAACACAGACGGGAATGAATGAACTGTTAGCTTCTACACAAAATGGTCGAAAACGGCTATTTTTCATAAAAATCAGTACAGCTGCTATTCTTACCACCCTTGTATGGGCAGTAACTTACGGCCTTGAGTTCTATACCTTCCTCGGCGTGGGCGACATAGGTACTTTTCCAGCTTCTGTACAAAATCTCTCTATGCTGGAGAATTTTCCAGTCAAGTGCAGCATTGGTACATTCCTGATTGGGATCTACCTATATCGTTGGTTCGCCTTGTTCGTCTGTGCAGTGCTGACCATGTTGGTGTCCTCCTGTGTAAAGCGACTGGAAACTGCCTGCATTGCCGCTTGCAGCGTGATCCTCCTGCCATCCGTGCTGTACCTCTTTATCGGGCTGGAGCCGCTGAAATTCCTATCGCTAGCCTTGGCTATAGCGTGTACGCCGATCATTCCGGCAAACGGTTCTATGGTGATCGTTTTGGTGATCGGCACGTTACCTGTGAGTACCATCAGTATTGCAATCTATGCGATGCGTAAGCGGATACGTTTATGAGAAAGCTTATGTGGCTTTCACTACGACTCTTTGTATTTGCTTCTTTTCAAGGAGCAAATGCGCCATTTTTATTTATGATATGGATCTAGCAGACACTTTGAGAAAGAAAATGGATAGTGCCCAATTAACAATCAGGCTCTTATCAGACATTTCGGATTTACCTGAAGATACGATAAAAGCAATTCTATATCATCGCGTTAAAGACGTAAAACTATCTACAGTTGTGAAATTAGCAGACGCATTTGGTTGCAGCATTGATGAGCTGATCGCCAGGCAGAAGCCGTAAGCGGTCATCCACATTCCTAAAGGCAGCGGTAACCTACAAGCGTGTTAGATTACCGCTGCTTTTATTATCTTGTAGTGTCAAAATATGCAGTTACCTTGGCACCGCCTTGGGGAACGTTTTCTAGTTGTAGATGGCCGCCATGCTTTTCACAGAGGGTACGGCAGATATGCAGTCCCAATCCAAAATGGTAATTTTGTTTCTGTGTTTCACCACTGTAATAGGGTTGACAGGCTTTGAACAGCTCCCTTTCACCAAAACCTTTGCCATCGTCCGAAATGGACAGGATTAAGAAGTTCTTTGTATAACCACAGTGAACATTGACCGTTGTGCGCGAAAAACGGATAGCATTGCTCATTAGGTTTTCATACACCTGTATAACCGCTCCAGCATCCAAAAGCAACGATTTTTTACAAATCTCAGCAGAAAAACGGCTGACAAGTCCGCTCGATTTGCAGAGAATATCTGCGGTTTCACGCAGATGACCAACCAATTCCGTCGCATCGACTTCGGTCTTTTGTATCATAATGTCGTCCAATTTCTGCATAGTATTCATACTTTCTACAAACTGTTCTAATCGAGAAACATGGTTAGACATTGTGTTGACAGTTTCTATGATCTCGTCGTCCGATAGCTCCCCAGTAGGACCATATTTTTTCAGCATATCGGTATAACCCTTCAGTACGGCAATGGGCGTGCGCAGATCGTGGGTGTACGCATCGTTTAGTTGCTTGCGCTGGTCGCTCATATGGAGCATACGCCGATTGTTCTCGTCCAGAGAAGAACGCATTTTTTCAAAAGCAGCACACAGCTTTGCCATTTCATCCGTACCAGCATAATCCACCGTAAATTTCAGTTCATTATCTGCAATTTTATCAGAGGCTGCCATCAGCACTGTAAGAGGTTTCTTTAACTTTGTAAAGTAAAATAGTAACACCGCAAGGATGATAAAACTTGAATAATAAAATATAGGCGCAAACTCCAAAATAAAATTATATGTTTTATGCAAGTGTCGATCTTTATCAGAGTATTGATCGTAGTTAAAATTATATTGAACATCTTCACCAATATCTCCGCCGATATATGTCACATCCCCGCCATTTGGTACATGGCCTTCCACCACAGTGATATACTTTGCCTGGATGTTCATGTTCAACTTATTAATAACTGCCGTGGTGTTATTGGAAAAAAAAGAAGCAATCAATAATGCGGCAATCACAAATAGGAATAAGGCAAGCCAAATTGGGATGCTGCGATACCATCTCTTTATCGGATCCATTTGTAACCACTTCCCCAGACTGTTTGAATATAAGGTTTGCAGCCCGCCTTTGCAAATTTTCCACGTATCTTGCTAATATGCTCCATAATCACACCTACATCGGCATTGCTGTCCATATTCCAGATATGTTCAAAGATACGGTCTTTTGAAAATAATTGTCCAGGATAGGAAGAAAGGAGTTCTACGATCTCAAACTCCCGTGGTAACAAGGCAATCAACGCGCCCTTGAAATAGACCTCTTTTGCCGTATAGTCGATGACAAGATCATCGTCAAATTTTGTTCGTATCCGTTTGTTCTGCCGCCGTTCCTCCCTGCGCAAATGTGCTTCCACGCGTGCGCCCAGTTCGTCAATAGAAAACGGTTTGACAATATAATCATCACCGCCTGCGGCAAAGCCTTTGAGCTTGTCCTGATCTTCAACCCGCGCTGTCAGAAAAAGGATTGGGCAAGCCACAAAATCCCGAATGCGCCGACACACTTCAACGCCGTCAAGATCCGGCATATTGATGTCCAATAAGATAATATCTGGCTGTTTTCCGGCTTTTTCAATGGCTTGTAAACCGTTTTGTGCTGTCTGCACGAAATAACCGTTCAACTCAAAATAGCGTTTTAGCATAGCGTTCATATCTTTTTCATCATCAACAATTAAAATCGTCTTGCGCATAGGTTCACCTCCATCTTTTAATGATATGGGATAATTCTAAACGGTTTCTCAATTTGAGCCACTTTCTGTTGCGTACCCATATTATATTTTGCCCAGCGAAAGAATACAAGCCTGCAAAATTGAACTTTATGTACCCAGCCCTCTGTGCGGCTGGGGTACCTTTCAATATACCGGGGTACCATATCCGTGGATGATATTGCTTCCTACAGGATATTTTTTCTGTTTACAAGCATCGCCGGAGTTTCCCTCTACGGTATGGATCACCCCGTCTTCCGAACGTTCCACAATACCTACATGGTCGGCCTCGCCGTCACCATTCCAGTCAAAAAAGATAATATGTCCTGCAGATGGTGTAAAACTGCCATCCTGCCAAAGTCCCCGTTCCTTAAACCAGTTAGCACCTTGAACACAGCCCGCAAATTTGGGGATAACGCCGCTGTCAATATAGCCGCATTCATTGGCACACCAGCTCACAAAGCAGGCGCACCATTCCACCCGGCTGTTAAAGCCGTACCAGCTCCAATAGGGAGCGCCGCCTGTGTTCCCCACCTGGGAAAGCGCCACGGTGACGATCTCGCCATCGCCTCCGGTAATACCATAGAGCACTTGTGACCAAAGGGAATTATTCTCGTCATCCAAAAGTTCCGCCATCTGTTCCCGCTGGTCTTCGTCAAAACCGAACTGATCGGCCATTTCCTCCGCAGTCTTATGGCTGACGGTGATATACAGATAAGTGCGGGTGACAGTCGTTTCCGTTTCCACGATATTTCCATTTCCATCATCTGAGGTTTCAATGATGGTTTCCGTCTGGGTAGCGGTACTGGACGAGATTTCATTCATCTGCCAGAAAATATCCTTTAAGAGCTGCTTTTTGGAATCGTCCATAGTGGCCACTTCCTGGGCAGCGTCTGGGTCGGTGGTAGTTTTTACCGCGTAAACCGCCAGAACCTCTTTCCAAACCGCCCGGCTCCCGGACATCTCCAGCACGTCATAGCTGTGGGCCGCTTTAATCTCGTCAAGGTTTTCCTGGTATTCGGTATTGATCTCCTGCACGGCGGTCTGCATGGTCTGTCCGGTGCCGGAGTCCTCCCCAGAGAAGAAAATCCCAAAACAGGAGCCGATAATCAAACCAATAAGGCAGATCACGATAATCACCAGCACCGCAATCCAGCCGCCCGCCGCAATGGCCGCAATCAGCGCCTTTGTTGCCGCTATAATGGCTTTCACCGCCGCGATGGTGGCCTTGACCGCCACCTTTGCCGCAGTCACAGCCGCTTTCGCCGCAACACGGGCAGCATGGGCGGCAGCTCTGGCAGCCCTTGCCGTGGCCTGGGCTGTTTTTTGAGCCGTTTTTGCTACTTGCTGGGTAGTCTTGATACTGGCTTTGGCTGTCTTTTCCGCCGTTTTAATGGATTTGCTGGCGGTTTTCACTGTCCCTTTGGCGGTAGAGGACGCCTGCTTGATGGTCTTGCGGCCCCTGTCTACGGTTTTAATGCTTTTCTGGCCCCGATCCAGGGTCTTAACAGCTCCGCGCTCCTGCCGGATGGTTTTCACCGGCACCGAAACACGGTCTGCCGCCCGTCTGGTCTGCCTTGCCGCCTGCTTCGACCCTTGTTTTTTCGGCTGTTCGGCTGCGGCCCTGCGCTTCTGGATTTTCTCTTTGACCTTGGAAATGTTCTCTTTGGTAGTCTTAACCCCTTTTCGGCCCTGCTTGTCAAATTGATGGACAGCTTCACGGGCTGTATTCTCAACCCCGGAAGAAACACGGTCGGACGCATATTCGCCGGGGGAGCCTTCCTCTGCATACAGGCCACGCTCGCTCTTGTCTTTGGTGCGGATATATGCCTCCTTCATCCGTTCAGAAGCAACTGCCGCCTTGTCAATCGCTTTAATGCCCTTTTCGGCAACATTCCTTGTCTTAATGCCCTTACCCATAGGCTTCACCTCCTTCCCAGGGCGGGCGCGCCCTTATGCCTCAATCTTCTTAGCCACCACAACCATCCTGCCGTTTGTCCGGGAATATTCGCAGGTGGAGAGGGTGATAAGCTGGTCGCCATATTCCGCAGTCACGCCCGTATCATAGAGGGCCAGCGCCTTGCACTGGGCAATATACTCATCAAAAGCCCCGGTGCTCTCCGCATGGACAAAGTGGTAATACTTGAAGCCGTCCTCGGAATAAGCCACTGTCTTAAAGGCGGCAACCACCTCATACTCCCCAAAGCCGTCCAGCGTGTCAAAATGGATGATCGTATGCTCCCGGTAGAAATCCTCGCTCTCGTATTTGCACAGGTCGGAGAACATCGAGCCGTTGTTCATGTGGTGGCCGTACAGCACCAGATTGTCGGACAGGCCGATGTCGCAGTTTTCCTGGATATAGGGCACCCCATAGCTGCTGTACGACTTATCAAAGGCGTGTTTGAGGTAAAAATCCGGGCTGTCCTTGGTCTGCATGACCGGATAATCAATCCGGGTGCCGGGAATGGAAATCCAGCCCACCAGGTCGCTGTTCTGGGCGTACACCTCCGCATACTTTTCAAACGCAGTTACTTCCTTCGGGGTCTGTTCCGTGGTGTCGGCAGCTTCCAGAGACGGAAGTTCTGTATCCTCTTTCACCAGTTCCGCCACTTCCTCAAAGGCTTCGGCGCTCTGTTTCTGGTCGAGGTATTCGCGGGCCAGCATAGCCCCGGAGAAAAGGAAAAGGGCGGCACAAAAGGCCGCCCCTGCGATCATCAGTCTGGTTTTCATTTTATTGCTCATTTTCTTCCCCCTCCTTATCGCGCCTGCTCTTTGCCGGCCGCCTGCCGGTGCGGTGCAGCCGGTGCCGCTTTCAGCCCCCGAAGTTCCGATTTTACGGAAGATTTCTCACCGCCTGCTTTTTCCGCCAACCGGCCCGCGCCGCGTTCCATCCCGGAAAAGGTCTTGCCGCAGGACAGAAACAGGCCCCGCAGCTTGGCAAGCACGCCCTTGTCGGCCTCCAGCTCCTTATCCTGCTGTACTTCTTTGCCTGCAAGTGCGCGCCCGGCGCTTTTCATGTGGCTCCCCGCCTGGTGCAGCTCCGCCCGGATCACATCCAGCTTTCCGGCACACTGTTCCATAGCCCTGCCAGCGTGGGAGAAGCCGCGCTCCATCCGTGAAAGCACGGCGGGAATCCGCAAAGCCTGCACCGCTTGACGCAGGGCGGAGCGCCCTTTTTCCCGAAAGGTCTGCACCATGTGCCCGGCAGAGGAAATAAGATTTACCTTGGCGGTGGAAACCATCGTCCGGGCCTGCTGGATTTTTCCTTCCGCCGCAGTCACAAGCTGGGTACACCGGGCGCGGATTCCCTTGTCGTGGAGCTTTCCCACCTCCAGGCGCATTTCTTTCATTTCCGCCATCATCTGGGCCAGCTTCCCCTCCATACCGTCGATATAGCCCACCAGAGCCTGTACTTCTTCCTTTTGCTTTTGAAGGTTGTTCTGTTCCAGTACAGAGAGAAGTTCTATGATCTGGGGATGTTCCCCCAGAGTATAGGTTAGTTCAGCCATTTTCTGTTCCTCCTATCAAAGCGGTTTACCGGGCTGGGGCCGCCTGCTTTCTGGCAGGCGGCAGCTCCCGGCAGTATTCCGGGTAACGGATTTTTATGCCCTCCATGAAGTAGGGGGCAAACTCACAGCAGAACAAGTCCTCCGGGGAATAGGCGTTGCTGTGCTCCGGGTCGGTATAGCCATTCCAGAGATTGAAGGCAAGGCGGCACACCCGGACGGTGCCGCTGGTCTGCCAGCCGCCGTGCATACCCTCCGGTTCAATACAGTCCTGACCAAAATCAAACATCTGGCGGATGTTGGCCCTTGTTTCCGGGGCGATCCCCATGACATAGAAAAAGGCCCGGTGGTAACAGTCGTTCCGCTTGGCCTCGCTCATCATATCCACGAAAAACGCCTGGTGCGCTGTGGACGCAAACCGAATATTTCCGCCGCTCATAGCAAGACCTCCTCTCCGCCGAACACGCCCTCACCGGGCTTGGTGGTCATCAGGGCATACAGCTTTGTGCTGCGCGGGAACCGGTTGACAAAGGGCACCAGGGCGCTGCCGTAACGGATCAGGCCGCAGCCTGCGTCCGCATTGGTGACGTAACTCATCTGCTCCCTGGAGATATTAAGGAGCTTGGAGAGCTTTTCCCGGTCGGACGCCGCCTGATTCAGCATAACAATAAACTCCGAGTTGCTGAGCATGGTGCTGGCCTGCACGGAATCCAGCAGATACTCCACGTTCTGGGTGATGGCTGTGGGGTAGGCCCCGCGCTTTCTGAACTGCCGCCACGCAGAGTTGAAGAAGATCCCGCTCTGCTCATTTTCAAACATCACATGGAACTCGTCGATAAAGACATGGGTGCGTTTGCCCCGTTTCCAGTTGAGGGTCACGCGGTTCAAAATCGTGTCGGTGATGACGAGGGAACCGGCTGGCTTTAGCTGCTCGCCCAGACCGTGGATGTCAAACACCACATAGGGCTTGCTCAAATCCACCGTGCTGTCGCGTCCAAAGATGTCCAGGGAGCCGGTGGTGTAAAGTTCCAAAGAAAGGGCGATCTCCTTTGCCTTTTCCTCCGGCTGTTCCAGCAGCTTGTTCCGCAGGTCGCAGAGGGTGGCGGCCCGTCCTGCCTTTTCCGCCTCCGGGTACACCAGGGCGGTACAGCGGTCGATGATGGACTTGTGCTGCGGCCCCACGCCCCGCTTGTCGATCTGCTCGATCAGCGACATGACAAACTGGGACTTCTCTACAATGGGATTCTGTTCGCCGTAGCCCTCTACCATGAACATCGCGTTTAACCGGTCTTTGCCTCCTGCCACCAGATGGGCCACCGTAGCCTTTTCCCGGCCCAGGGCTTTCACCAGTGCGCCAAATTCGCCCTCTGGGTCACACACGAGGATTTCGTCCTCGGCGTAATCTGGATGGAGCATGAGGAAGGCGATGAGTTCCTTCACCGCAAAGGATTTGCCAGCGCCGGGAACTCCCAGGTAAAAAGAGGACTGGTTGAGCAGGTTCGCCTTATTGCACATGATGAGGTTGTGGGAGATGGCGTTCTCCCCAAAGTAAATGCCGCCCTTGTCCTGAATCTCCTGTACCTTAAAGGGGATGAACACCGCCAAACTTTCGGTGGTGAGGGTGCGGAACGCATTGATTTTCCTCGCCCCGATGGGCAGGGCCGTGTTCAGCCCGTCAAGCTGCTGGAATTTCAGCACCGCAAGCTGGCACATGTGTTTCCTTGCCACGGAAAGCACCGCCTCGGTATCGCTGTCAAGCTGCTCCTTGGTGTCGGCGGTGATGGCCAGGGTAATCACCGCAAACATCATGCGCTGGTCGCGGGTGGTGAGGTCGTCCAGGAACTCCTTGCTCTC
>CALXPY010000068.1 GCA_944390395.1 uncultured Clostridia bacterium
GCGGGGAGCTTGTTGACGTATTTCTCCGCGGGGAAAATGATCTCTCCGCGCTGCGCCGCTTCGAGGTCTGCGAGCATGGCGTCTTTGTCGATCCCCTCTTTCAGCCCGAGATAGACGTACGCCTCGTCTGCGCAGTCGAGGATATAATAGCTCTCGTCCTGCGTATAGTGCATCCCGAAGGTGTGCTGTATATATTCGGTGAGCGGATGTACCTGTAAGGAGAGGTTCTGCCCGCCCATCGTATCGAGGAAGTCGAAGCGGATGGGATATTCGTCGCCGAAGCGGGCGTGCACGCGCTCGCCGAGCAGAAGACGGGGACGGTAGAACACGACGTCGATGGACGGGATCTCTATCCGCGCTTTGCCGACGCGCATATAAATGCTGTTCTCTTCGGGCACGCCGTCGAACGCCCACGCATAATTGGGCGCGGAGCGGTCGAGGTCGCACACCTCCTTCATCCACTGCCCGCCCCAGACCTCGGGCGCGAAGTACGGCACGAGGCGGAAGGGCTGCGTCGCGAACTTTTCCAGCCCGGCGCGCCAGGTCTTGCCCTCGATCATCTTCGGGTCGCCGGCGGCGTTGGTGTCGAGCAGGTAATCGGTCTTGTCGAACAGCGTACGCTTGTGCAGGTCAGCCATGCGCCATTCGACGAAAAAGCCCTGCTTGAACTTCGCCAGCTGGGGCGCCTTGCCGTTGTCCGTCTTCCAGTTGCCCAGCCCTTTGCGGAAGCGGCACTGTATCTCCCAGCGCGCGAGGTCGAGGTAGACGAGCAGGTCGCCCTCCGCAATGAGGGAAGCCCCCACGCCGATGACGCAGACGATGCCCTGCGCGCCGGCGATGCGGGCGCGCAGTTTTTCCGCTTTTTCCGCGTCGATGAAGTCGGTGAGTTTGAGCGCGTTCATGATGCCGAACACGCGGTCGTCGGTGACGAACTCTCTGATGCGGGCGTTGTAAGCCTCGTCGCTCACCATCGCCTCGTCGGAGGAAAACCACTGCGCGCCGAGGGAAGAGAGCCCCTCGCGCACTTCCGCCTGATCGACTTCGGTATAGCAGTCGAACACGACGACGAAGCGCCTGTGCCCCCGCGCGTGGCGGAACAGCTGCTCCGCGATCTCCTTCCAGCCCTGCCAGGCAGTGCCTTCCACTTTCAGTTCGGGATATTTGTCGTAATTTCCGTAACCCTTCATACTCTTTTCCTCTACACTCCTTCAGTTTGCTTTTTCATCGCAGGGACGCCGCGCCGATCACGCCCGCAGCGTTGCCCAATTTCGCCGCATACGCCTTAACGGGCGCATGGCTGCTTCCGTAGACCTCCCGCCGCAGCGTTTCGTTGACTGCGGGCAGGAAGAGGTCTGCCGAGGCGGAGACCCCGCCGCCGATCACGAAACATTCGGGGCGCAGGATGTTGGCGAGGCTGACCAGCGCCGTGCCGAGATCGCGGGAAAACTCGTCGATGACCGTCTGCGCTTTGGCGTCGCCCGCGCGGGCGGCGTCGAACACGTCCTTTGCCGTCATTTTCTTCCCCGTCAGATACCGTGCGCGCGCGGCGATCGCCGTCGCGGAACAGTACGATTCGAGGCAGCCCTTTCTCCCGCAGTTGCAGACGCGGCCTCCGGGGTAGAGCGTCATGTGTCCGAAGATGCCGGCGGCGTCGGCATACGGGGAACCGCTCTCCGGCCTGCCGTCGCAGACGAACCCGCCGCCCACGCCGGTGCCGATGGTGAGCATCGCCACGCGGCGGAACCCCTTGCCCGCCCCGTAGAGCGCTTCGCCGAGGGCGGCGCACTTCGCATCGTTGGCGATGAGCGCGGGGAGCCCCAGCTCCCTGCCTATATCGTCGCGGAGGGGCGCGTCGCTCCACTTTATGTTGTTGGAATAGCACACCTTGCCCGTAACGGAATCTATCAGCCCGGGAGAACCGATGCCCGCCTTGCGGACGCGGTATCCCGCCAGCAGCCCCTTTGCGGCTTCGGTGAGGTCATGCACGATGCCTTCGTAATCGCTGTCTGCGCGGGTGGCGACGGTCGCCGCGGCGAGGATGACCCCGTCCTCCACGACGCCGAGCTTCGCGCTCGTCCCGCCGAGATCTATGCCGAGAGAGATCATTTCTTTTCCCCCTCGAAGGCGTAAAACGTGAGCACGCCTTCATTGATCGCCTCCGCGGTACGGAACACCTCCGCGGGGTCGCAGGAAGGCGTCGTCTGCAAGGTATAGCGGAACTGATAGAACCCGCCGAGGCTCGCCTTGAAGTTCGTTTCCCAGAAATTGTTCATGACCCAGGAATACAGCTCGTCGCGGTTGGGGCTGCCCTCCCCCATGAGTTTTATGGGATGCGCTTCCAG
The DNA here is from genome assembly GCA_944390395.1 of uncultured Clostridia bacterium. Lineage (GTDB taxonomy): Bacteria > Bacillota > Clostridia > TANB77 > CAG-508 > CAG-273. The sequence continues at coordinate 2,343 of CALXPY010000068.1, forward strand.
CGTGCCCATCCACAGCAGGGGCGCGTCCTGCGCGGCAAGGATGAGCGAACCGCCCTTGCCCACGGCAGCGGCGCCGTTCTGCACCGCGTAAAAATCTATGCAGGTACCGGGCAGCTGATCGACGCGCGGGCGGAACACCGCGCCCGCCTTGTCCATGTACAGTTCTTCGTCCGCAGCCGCCGTCGGGAGGGAGAGATAGAGGTTTTCCGGCTCCCATACGCTGTCTTTGTGCAGGCGCAGGTCGACGGTGATGCGCGGCATGTATTTGTGCGCCGTGAGGATGACGCTGCACTCCTGCGTACCGTTCAGCCTGTATTTGAGTTCGGCGCGGGCATACAGCTCTCCGTTTTCCAGCACCTTGATATCCGTGAGTTCGCCGAAATCTCTCTGCGTGCGCACCGCCTTGCGGTTGCGCCCCATGTTGCGGCGCACCCAGAGATAATCGTCGGTCAGTTCGCGGGGCGTGACTTCGTACACGGGGCGGAACGCCGTATCCCCCTCCCGCACCAGTTCCCTGCCGCGCACCTTGTCGAAGATGCGGGTGATGCCGCGCGGGCGGCTCATCTCGATGCGGAAGAACTTGTTTTCAACGGCGTCCGTATAGGCGTAATCGCCGGGCGTTTCGTTGAGAACGTGCGAAAGGTCTGCGATGCCCTCGATGCCGCGGCGGGCGCACAGTCCCGCGCTCGCGACGGCGGGAGCGGGCTTCTCTTTCAGCACGAAGGTGCGCGTCTGATGCGGCGCAAGCTCCGCGAGGATGCACATCTCCGGCCCGCGCGAATAGCGGCTGATCTGGAAAGGAACGCGCTCACCGCTCTCCTCGTCGGCCACGTCGAAATGCTCGTGCCCGTAAAAATGTTCGAGATCCTGCACGAGCATCTCCGTGACGGGGAAATCGTGCGGGTTGACGGCGCGGTATTTGAGCTCGCGGTGCAGGGAAACGGGCGTTTCCCCGTGCGCGCGGCGGATGCGTTCGAGGGCAATGGTCGCCGATTCGTTCGCTTTGAGCGCGAACAGGCGCTTCCATTGGTCGAGATTGTTGACCTGCGGATGGTACGGCTCGGTGATCGAGGAAGAATAGCCCCAGGTATGTTCTGCGTAGAACATGAGGTTGTACAGGGCAGAACGGTAATTTTCCGCCCCTCCCTGCTTCCCGTCCGGGTCGAGCTTGCGCGCCATGTCGTACATGCGCGACGCCGCGCGGTAATGCATGGTGTCCGCGGGGGTGGAGCCGACGCCGTCCGCCCACCAGTCCGTCCAGTCGCCCGCGTATGCGGGGAGGTCTTTCAGCTTTTCGACCCGCGCGAAGAACTCGTCCAGCGTGGCAAGTTTCAGCTCGATCTCCTCATGCTCCGCGTTGTAGCGGTCTATGAATCCGAGCACCTTCAAAGAGGCGGGCGAATTGTCCGTCATGTTGCCGCTGACGGAAACAGGGATAAAATCGTATTCGTAGCCCTGCGCGAGGTCGGTCTCGACGAACGCGCGAATGCGCGCGCACGCCTTTTCGTACGGCGTCATGTCGGCAAAGGTGAGCCCGTCCTGCAGGGTATATTCAAACTGCGACGCCTGCGCGATGCCCAGTTCGTTGCCGAACAGATAATGCTCCCCGTTCCAGACGAGCAGCTTATGCCCCTTCGGCGTGATCCAATAGAAAGGCACCTGCTTGCGGAAGAGCGGATGATAGCCGTGATGGGTGTGGATGCAGGACATAAGCCCCCGCACGCCGTGATCGTACAGGGCGTCGGCAAACCCCCATCCGTATCCGTTGATGTCCGCCGTCATCGCGTAGCGGTAAGCGAGGCCGTACTTTTTCAGTTCGGCGACGCAGGCATCCATCGTCTCGTTGAGCACGCGCTCGCTCGCCAGATCGGTAAGGTTGAGGTAGCTCCCCGAAAGCCCGATGTTGCCCGATTTTACGAAGCGGACGAAATCCGCCTTTTCCTCTTCCGTCGCCTCGGCAAAGAACTGCTGCACGCACCAATAGCTTTCGCAGTTCCATTTGAAGCGCGGCTCCTTCTTGACGAGGCCGATCACCTCGCGGATAAACCCGACGTGATGCGCCTTCATCTTTTCCTGCGTGTCGGTATACCCCACGTCCGTATGCGAATGGTGGATCACATAGATCGTCATCTTTTTCATGATAATTCCTTCACCAGATATTTGGATTTGAAAGAGATTTGCCGTAATATATTCGCCGTTATGGCATATATGCCCCTCGTATGACAAATTTTTGACAGCAAATTTTCATTTATTCTTAAATTTATGACAAGTATAACACAGATCTTATCACTTGTCAATAGTTGAATGAATTTTTTCAGAATTTTTTTGCGAATTGACAATATTCTGTCAAAAATCAACCATGTTCAATCTTTTGCCTTGACAAGCGCCGCCGTTTATACTATAATAAAGACAGTAAATTTCTAAAACGGACGGAGCCCGATATGGCCGAAAGCATTTTCGACAGGATCTCTCTGATACGCCAGCACGCCACCAAGCAGGACAGGGCGATCATCGAGTTCCTGCACAGCAACAATATCAATAATTTAAGCTATCTCTCCATCACGGAATTTGCCTCCCTCGCGGGGGTCGCCGAATCTACGCTGCTGCGCTTCTGCCGCAAACTGGGGCTGCGCGGCTATTCGGAGTTCCGCATGCTGCTCGCGCAGAGCAACGCCAGCGAATACACGAGCGACGTGGACGACTATGCCCTCGGCATCATGAACAGCATGACGAGCGCCCTGCACTCGACTTATGAGCTGATCGACCGTGCGGATATAGAAAAGGCCGTGGACATCCTGCTGGGCGCGCGGCGCGTCTACTGTTTCGGGAGCGGCAACTCGGGCGTGGCGGCAGAAGAAATGCGCAACAAGTTCCTGCGCTTCGGCATTCACCTGTACCAGCTGACGGACAGCCACTTCCAGACCATCGCCTCCTCCACCCTCGGGGAAGAGGATGCGCTCGTCCTCTTTTCGGTCAGCGGCAGCACGAAGGATATGATCGGCATCGCGCAGACGGCAAAGCAGAACAAGACCAGGCTCATCATCGTGACCAACTATCTCCGCTCGCCGCTCGGCGCCTATGCAGACGTTTCGCTCTATGTGGTGGCGAAAAGCACCCCGCTCGACGGCGGTTCTCTGGTGGCGAAGATCAGCCAGCTGTATGTGATCGACGTGCTCGCCGCCGCCTTGTTCAAACGGACGGAACAGCAGTCGCAGCGCAACCTCGAGCGGACGGCGATCGCCGTGCTCGACAAGGAGATCTGAAAAAACGAAAAAAGAGCGCCTGCCCCGGAAGGACAGGCGCTCTCCTCTTGTTTATATCCTCTTGTTTATATTTATAAGGACGGCGCCGCGGAATACCCGCATACGCGCGGCCGTTTTTTATTCGAGTTGCATTCTTCGTTCAATATTCTATGCGCACCGTATCGAGGATATCGGCGTTGC
>CALXPY010000069.1 GCA_944390395.1 uncultured Clostridia bacterium
CTTAATATTATCTCTAATCAAATCTCATGAAGTTGGTATATTCTTATTGAGAATAATCGCGCAAGTAGATGTCAACGCAAAGATCGTTGACTTTGTCAAAGCACCCCCCTCGTGTACTTCCGAGGATTGATGTTTGTTGCAGAAGTAAGGAGAGGCATCCCTTGGCACAATAGTGTCAAGAGATGCCTCTCAGAGAATTTAAGACGTATATACCCTATTCAAGTTATTATGCCATCTCAGCTAGGTAAAGCAGGACGCGATTTTGAATTTTATTTGCAGTTTCCTCTGCACTGAACTGATCTTGGAAGTAGCCCGAGGTCTCATCCTGCACGATTGTCATCAGATCTGTGTCATAGTTGGAGGCATTGCGGGTCTTCTCCAGCAGTTGCTGAATCTGCGCGATCACCCCTTGAGAAATGTCACTTTGAATTGCTTGCTCCTCACGCAGAGCCAACGCATCTTTCGTCAACAACCACCCGCCTCGATCACGGTAGCGATCTGTGGTACAAAATAGCTTCAAAAACTCCCATGCTTCAGATGCGTAGTCGGAGTAGGCCATGATTGACATGGGATGATTCACGTAGAAAGAGGAACCGTTAGCTCCTGGATACCCCATACAGGTTACTTCGCCTTGCATTGCCTCCCATACTGATTGGAGCGCTGGATAATCCGTCACCAACAGAGGCATCATTAGCGTTTCGCCGCCAACAAAGCAGGAAAGCGCATCCTCGCCCTGAAATCCCTCATAAGGCTCCAACGTCTTCGTGAACTCCAGAAGCTCCAAGAATTCCTGCGAATCAAAGGAGGCCGTCTTAGTTTCATAGTCCACAAACTGCTGATATCCCTGGAAGAGGAGCTCTGTCAGCACCGACTCAGGATCCTGGGAATACAGCACGGCGGAAATCTCAGGGTGCGCCTCCAAAACCGCATACATATCAGGCAATGTCCATGCTTCCTGATTGCCCACCACTGTGCTTCGCCCTAGAACTGTATTAATTGATACCGACTGCGGAAGCCGGTAGAGGGAACCGTTCTGCTCTGAAAGTGCTTGCAGCGGCCCCGTCAGGAGCGTCTCCCGGTTGAACGTCGCGTCCTCCTCTAGAAATTCGTTTAAATCTACCAGCAGCCCCCGGGCGGCATAAGAACTGTATGAAAGACCGTTCAGACACAGCAGGTCCGGTCCCTTCCCTGCTGCAATGTCCATTTTCAGAAAGGTCTCCGCCTCCGCGCCGTAGAGCTCCTGGTAATCCCGGCATTCAATGGAATGCGCTGGATTAGTCAGGTTATAATCCGCCACGGCAGCAGAAATGGCAGACGGCATGGTAATGCAGCCCAGGATTATGGTATCCTGCGTTTCACGCTGGTAGGATTCCGTCAGACACATGATTCGGTCTCCAGCCACGCCCGAAACCCAATCAGAAATGTAAAACTGATCCGGCGTCAGGAAGGCCAGACCGCTGAAAACCTGAGGGTTCAGGCCTAAATACGTAAAGTCGGTCAGACGCTCCATCACATCCCCGTCTAAATTCCAGCCATAGAGATAGCGGCTATCCGTTAAAAGGCAATCATAATCACTGTGATAACCGGAAAAAAGTGTGTATCGAGAAAACTCTTCTGGCAGCGTATATTCCAGAGCCATTTCTCCGGTGGAACGATCCAAACTGTAGAGGGAGATTCCGGCAGCAGTCTGACTTATCAGCAGCAGCCGCCCCTCTTTGTCAAAGAGCGTTCCAGTCACCTGGGACAACGTCGGCGTGCCTTTGAGATATGTTCCTTCCAGATCCCAGAAATGGACAGCCGTATCGCTCACAAGGAAGATCTGTTCCTCATCCACTTGCAAAGAATAAACTGAGGTCTCTACCGGCAGCTGATCTGTAATGTCCACCTCCATCTCGCCCAGATGCAGAACGCGGGACGGCGCATCCGCTGCTCTGCGATACTCCAGGTAATAGGCGGTGTCCTCCGCAAGAGCCACTGCCTCCAGAAAGCCATTCTCTTCCATAGGCAAAACGAGGGCGTCTTGGAGTCCGGTCTGGTTGTAACACAGGACTGCGCCCGCAGTCGTCCCTCCCTGATAATACTGCCCATAGGCCATGCAACCGTCCACGGTTGCCTCCAGGTCTGTAACCCCGGAGATGGGAGGATTGTCCTCCTGTTCTGCTGCATAGTAGACGAGATTTTCAGACAGGATCATGGCCGGTGTTTCCGTTTCTTCTTCCGGCGGCAGTACGTGGTCTTCCACAGAATCCAAGTCTTCTTCCGTTTGATTGGGGCTGGTATCCAGACCTGGATCTGGTTGCTTTGCCTGGGAAGAATGAAGATCAGAGGTACAAGCAGCCAGCAGGCACAATGCCAATAATATAGTCACAAGTTTCATCTTTTGTTTCATGTTTATCCCCTCACACAATTTTCAATACTTCTGCAGCTGCGGTTTCAGAAACGAATCAACAACCGTTTATAATATAGGAAACGGGGCTGACGCAAAATCGTCCATGATTTCCATGTCTTCCACCTCCTGTTACCTTATATATTGTCGGAAGCATTTGTTCGGGGACATCACAAACATTTTTTATGCAAGGATCTTAGATTTCCATCAATCCCTGCCGCACGTTTTTTTCATAATCATGTTTCACCGTCAGCAGTTTTGCGATGGATCCACCTTCGTGATTGCTTAAACCCTTCCTTTCCCCTATAATGGAAACAGAATACGTTGCCCCAGGATCAAAAGGAGGGACGGAGCGTGGCTCTGACGAACGACCAGCAGATTTACTTGGATGCGATTTACCACGAGATGGCCGCTTCACTTGCAAGATATGCTCTGGCTAATCTAAAAAACGAATCTGCAGCCGAAGAAGTCGTACAGGATACGTTTCGAATTGCCTGTATCAAAATAGAAGAATTGATGCGTAGCGAGAATCCGAACGGTTGGCTTTTCTTGGTGCTGAAACATGTAATAGGAGATAAACAACGCGCAGAGAAGCGGAACATTCGACTGCTCTACACGTTGTTTTCAATGCAGAGTACAGGAATTCATTCTCCGGAACAGGAGCTCGATTTGCGCGTCCTCTATGAAGATCTAGTACAATCAGAAGATTTTCAAATATTGGAGCAATACTATTTATTACAGAAGAACATGCGTCAAATAGCATCAGAGAAAGGAATTACTCTGGAAGCCTGTAAAAAGAGAATCCAGCGTGCAAGAATGCGGATGAAGCAATATATGCGTGACCTCCATCGCAATGAATAAAAAGAAAACATCACTGGTGTCCCCAATTACAGATCGGGAGCAATATTATAATGAAGGAGGTATTTCTGATGTCTGAGCAAGAAAAAAAACCGAAGAGTGGCTTGTCTTATTTTGAAGCGCTGAGCACGGATGCGTTGGAAGCCATGCTGCAGGCGGATGCTCAGCAATTGGACAGTTTGCAGGATTTAGATACTGTTTTATATATCACGCAAATTTTGGAAAGAAGAGCGCGTGCAGAAAAACAATATACGTTTGATACAGAAGAAAAATACAAAGAATTCAAGCAGTATTATCTTCCTTTTGACACTGACAGCGAACCATTATCCAGCGAGCCGGAGGAAACGCTGAATGTGCCCCCACACTCTTTGGATTTCACCCCGCCGCATAAGGTGCGTAAGCGTCGCCCAAGGCTTTTGCGAAGCATCTTGATTGCAGCGGTTGTGGTTTCAGTAATATTTGCCGGTTCCCTTGTTGCTTCAGCAGCCATCGGCGAAAACATATGGAGTATTGTAGCCAATTGGACAGACGAGATCTTTAGCTTCAGCAGAGAAGTCGCCAATGATAAATCTGCGTCAAGCTCAGTAGTCGATAAAATTACAGACGAAATAAGCATCATGCAGATTACGCAGGATGATCTCCCAACGTGGTATCCAGAAGGGTTTCACATGGGAGAAATTCAGCCGGCTCAGCTGACTTACCAAACAGATGTGTATATCCCGTTTTATTCAGATACGGGCGGTTTTTATTATATTCAAATTACGCAGTATGAGGATGAAACTTATATAGAAGCATTGCAATTTGAAAAAGATGCAGAGGAAGTTGATACGATCGTGCACAATGATCAAATCTTCTATGTTTTTTCAAATATAGAAGACAATGTAGTTGCATGGATAAAAGGAAATTGTGTGTTTACTATTGCGGGCGATCTGTCAAAAGAAGCAATTACATCCATGGTTTTGTCCATCGGCAGTGATACAAAATGAACGCATAAAACAACACTGGGATGATTTTCATGCATAAAAAGAAACGGATTATATTTGCCGGTATGGCGCTGCTCTTGTTGATCGCGGTGAGCTTCGGGCTCTATGTTCTTTTCCGCGCCCCGGAAGCCGAACCGGAAGAAGAGATGGAAGAGGAAGTCTCCACAATGAGCTACGAAGCGCAAAAGCTGGCAGAACGATATGCCAACGGGCTGGCAGCCATGGAGCGGGAAGACTGGGAATGGGCGCTAGGTATCTTCACCTCCCTGGGGGACTACGCCGATTCCGCCCGGCTGGCCGAAGCCGCCCAGGCGCAGATCGACGCATTGGAAGCCCAACGGCTGGAAGATGCCTACGCCGCTGCTGAAGCATTGGAGTATGCAGAAGACTTCTATGGTGCAGCAGAGGCGTTTCTGGAACTGGAGGACTATTCCGATTCTGCCTCCCGTGCCCTGGCCTGCTGGTACGCAGAGGGCGAGCGCCAAGCGCAGTTGGGAAACCGGGGCGCGGCCGCCATTGCCTTCGGCAAGGCGGGAGACTACCAGGACGCCCGGACGCGGAGCCTCGCCCTCTGGGATCAGATGGCCGTCCGGCATACGATTACAGCAGGCTTTGATTATACGGTTGCACTGGCGGAGGATGGGACGCTGCTCCATACGCGCCGGCTGCAGCTGAAAGAGGAATATCAGTCCGATCCCTCCCGCCTGGGAACCATCATCGCCGTGGACGGGCTGCTCTGCCTGCGGGACGACGGCACCGTAATCAATCCCTGGACACGAGAAACGGCTCTAGCAGAGGAGGTCAGCACCTGGCGCAATATTGTGTCCATATCCGACGGCATGGGGCTGAAATCAGACGGCACTGTTGTGCAATCCTCATATGCTTCCAGAACATATGTCCCTTTCACGGATCAAGCGAAATGGAGAGACTTGGTCGCCATTGATGGAAACTGTGGGCTGCACGCGGATGGGACCGTCCTGGAAGTCGGCGGTATTTTTCGCACCTACAACCAATGGACGGATGTCAAAGCCATCGCCTGCGGAAACGGCTTCCTAATTGCACTGCGGGGCGACGGAACGCTCTACGCGGAAGATCTTGACGAAGCCATGCAGACAGACAAAACCGGCCTGGTGCAAGGCATTGACCATGTGGTTTCCCTCTCCACTGGAGAAGCCACGAGGCATTGGGCGGTGGTTTCTGAAGATGGGAGCGTGTTGGCCTGGGGCGACAATGACTGGGGACAGTGCAATACCCAGGACTGGACTGATATCATTGCCGTGGCCGTGGGTACGTACCACACCGTCGGCCTGAAACGGGACGGAACCCTGGTTGCCACAGGTGCAAACTACCGAGACGAGTACTATGAAGACCTCGGGAAATATGGGGAACCGTACATCTGTTGGGGACAATGCGACGTTGATGGCTGGTATGTTGCTGCAATCGCCCCAACGCCATAATATCTGGTTTGCCGCATCCAGTTCAGCTCCTTCTAGCTGCAATGCACGAACTAAAAGCAAGCATGGTTGGAGCCAATGTTGTTAGCGCCCAGAGGGAACGCCCAAGCTCTGCCTCCATCCCCATATGACTCGGAACTCCCAACGCTAACTATGCGTTTTGCGTCAGTTCTAATGCAAAACGCGTAGCCGCAGAACTTGTTTCTGCGTTTTACCCAGGGGCTTGGGGCAGTGCCTCAACAAGCAGAAAGCCGGTGTGTATTGACACCGGCATTGCTTGC
>CALXPY010000070.1 GCA_944390395.1 uncultured Clostridia bacterium
CGGTTGCCAGCTTTGTCGTAGAACAGTTCTTCAGTATAGCCGGGATACTGCACCTTCTGCAGCTGGTTCAGCGGGTCATAATGGTAAAGTGTCTCACCTCCAAGCTGTTGTTTGCGGGTACGGTTGCCGTTGCCGTCGTAGAGGTAACGGTTGTTTGCCAGGATGGCGTTGCCGGACTGGACAAAAAGTCCGGTCAGATTCTTGTCCTGGTCGTACTGGTACTGTTTGAGCACGGGGCCGTGCTGCTCCTGACGGATGGTGCCGTCAGGGTTATACTGGTAGGCCGCCAACTCATTCCCATCATCCCAAATTTTCTCGGGCAGGTCAAGGATGGAGTAGGAATACTCTGTCACCTTGCCAGTGACGTCAATTTGTTTGACCTTGTTGCCGTTGTGGTCGTAGGCCATGGAGAGCAGGGTGCGGCCGCTGGCCGACTTGCGGACCAGACGGTCCATCTCGTCGTATTCGTAGGCATAACGCATCCCGTCCGAGATGGCGCACTTCAACAGGCCCTCCGGTGTGTATTCGTAGAAATTACCCGGGGAACCGTCTTTCGCTTTTTGGAACAGGGGAGCGCCGTAGAGGTTATAGCCCATCTCCACCGTCACGCCGTTGCGGTCGGTGCGGGAGATCAGGCGGTCCTCGCCGTCGTAGAGGTAGATCTCCTGCTCGCCGGTGGGGTCTATAATGGCACGGACCTGCCCGGCCACATTGTACTCATACTGGGTGGTGTGACCTTCGCCGTCGGTGGAGCTGGTCATGTTGCCGGCGAAGTCGTAGGTATAAAGCTCTGTAGAGGAATCCGGCTTCAGGATGCCAACGATCCGGCCCCATTCGTCCAGACGGTAGCGGGTGCGGTTGTGGTTGCCGTCCACTACGCCCACAATGTTGCCCCGGGCGTCGTATTCCAGCTGCTGGGTCGCGCCGCCGGTGGTTTGGATATGGACGCGGTTGCCCGCAAGGTCATAGGTGAAGGACGCGCCGGACTGGACGGCATCGAGCTGCTGCAGCAGGCGGCCGTCGCCGTCGTAGGTGTTGGTCTGGAGTACATGCCCGTCAGGTCCCACCACGGTGAGTATCCGGCCCTGGTGGTCGTAGGTATACTGGTATCCTTCGCCGTTGTCGGCTTTGGGGTCGTACTGGTTGGGCCGCACCTGTTTTGCAAGCAGGCCGTTCCCGTTGTAGAAGCTGCGGGTCACGCCGCCGTCCGGTGCAGTGCGGCGGATCTCGTGGTTCAGCAGGTCGTACTCGATCTTCGTTTTGTGCCCCTGGTTGTCGGTGATCTCCACCAGGTTCCCGGCCTTGTCGTAGGCGAACTCCGTCCGGTTGTGGATGCCCGCTGCTTTATCGACATGGGTCTCAGCAGTCAGCCGGTCAATGGCATCGTACTCACGGAAGACCTCGCCGCCCGCAGGCATCTGGATATGAACGATGTTGCCAGTCTTGTCGTAATCATACAGAACCGATGCCCAGGCGGTGCCGCCGTCGGCGCGCTCCATCATGTGGCCCTGCTCAATGAGCCGGCCGCCGGCGTCGTACTTCCAGCGGAACAGCTGGTTGACGCCGGGCCGCAGTCTGCGCCGCTCCTTGATCCGGCGGTTCTGCAGGTCATAGGTATACTCCACGGCAGCCCCGGTCTGGTCGCTGACTTTGACCAGCCGGCCGAGCTTGTCGTATTCAAAGCGGATCACATGCAGAGGACCGGACATACTGGTCTCGGTCTGGAAGTGAAGATACCGGCGCTCCTCGATACAGTTGCCAGCGGCATCGTATTTGTATTGGGTCAGCTGGTACTGCGGCTGGCCGTCTGCATCATACTGGCATGGCTTGCGTTCCTCGGTCAGCCAGCCGGCATAGTTGTAAGTATACAGAGAGCCGATGCGTTCCGCGTCTGTTTTGCCAGTGAGATAACCGGCAGCGTCGATCAGCTTGACGATGTTGCCGCAGAGGTCGTAGACATACCGTTTCTCTACCGTCCTGTCCGGCGCGGTGATCTGGACCAGGCGGTTTACTTCATCGTACTCGTAGGTATAGCCCGGGCCATCGTCCCGTTTGGCATCGTAATCCATGGGCTGGACTTTCTTGAGGATGTTGCCCATGGGGTCGTAGAAGATGCGCTCGATGCTCTGGTCAGGGTAGATGATCCGGATCTTGTTGTCGTTGGAATCGTATTCGCTGCGGATACCTTCGCCGTCGTTGGTCTGGAAATCATAGGTGTTGGGATGGATCTCCTTGACCACATTCTCGGCAGCATCCCGCAGGGTGGCCCAAACGTTGCCCAGTGCGTCGATCCGCAAGACCTGCTCGTCCATCTCATCGTAGACATAGCGGGTGCCCGGACCGTCTCCCAGGGAGGGATTGTACTGGTTGGGCCGGATGACCTTGATCAGGTTGCAGAGCAGGTCAAAGAGGTATTTGGTGGTGTGTTCCAGCGGGTCTGTGATCTGGCAGCAGCGGTCCCAGTCGTTGTAGGCATAGTCTGTCTGACCCTGGTCGGTGATAATGGACATACAGCGGCCGGCTTGGTCGTAATGGTAGCGAATACAGGCTCCATTGGGGCTGGTGATAAGGTCAGGGTAGGGGAGATTTCCATCATAGGAATAGACCCATTCTCCACCGCCAGGGGTGCAGACCGCAGTGATCCGGCCTTTGGAATCGTAGGTGATCTTTGTAGTCTGGCAAGAGGATTCGTCTATTGTGTTTGTGAACTGGACCAGATTGCCGTTCTGGTCGTACTGGTATGTTTTGTCCCGTCCGGCATTATCCCATTGCCGGGACATGTTGCCCTGTGCATCATAGGTGAACTGGGTGACCAGACCATTGGGCAGCTCCTGGTATACCAGCAGGCTCTGCTCATTGAAACGCTGGTGCATCTCATGGCCGCGGCGGTCGGAGATCAGGACTTTGTTCTGCTTTTCGTCGTAGGCGTAGCGTTCCTCTGAGCCATCCTCAAAACAGGTCTTTGTAGTGAGATTGGCAGAGTTGTAGTAATAGAACGTGCGATAGCCTGTAATGGTATCCAGGAAAGTGTTGCAGCGGTTGGCGTCGTCGTAGAACAGGACATATTCCTGACCATTGGACAGCATCTGCCGTGTGACCCGGCCCAGGCTGTCATACTCATCTTTCAGGTAGGTATGGCCGTTCTGGTCCGTGATCTGTGCCAGATATCCTTCTGGCGTATAGACATAGTGGATCTGGCCGCCGTTGTTATACTCTACACAGGTAAGAAGTTCCTGGTCATAGGTATAGCGGACCGTCCGCCCCAGGGTATCCCAGATAGAGGCAATCTTGTTGGCACTATAGGTGAAAGAGAGGGATTGCCCGGATGGGAACTCCATCTGAGTCAGGGTGTCCCCGACATAGCGCAGCCAAATGCGGTTGCCGTTGAGATCCGCGATGGAGACAAGCCTTCCCTTTGCATCGTAGCGGTAGACCTTTTTCTCCTTGATTGCAGTCAGGCTGTATCCATCCCGGAGCTGTTCCAGAGAAAGAGACAGGTCTGCGCCCCGGCAGTTGACCCACTGCTGCTGTTCCGGGCGGAAGGCGAACTTTTCCAGATGCATGTCGGGCATCATAATGGAAGCATTCTGCCCGTCTATGTAGATCCAGCTGCCGATATTCAGGAACCAGCGGCTGCCAAGCAGGCCGCCAGCGTTGGTGTAGATGGATTCATAGCTGCGCTGGACAGGGAAGTCCCCCGTCAGGTCGTGGATGATGAATTCTTACAGCTTTCAACAGCAAAGAGGTCTACCTTATAAGTATCTATTTCTTCCGGGGAGACGGGAGGCTTATCTGGGGTGTCCTCTTTTTTGGAAGAGCCAAACATGTCTCCGAGGGTGGAGATAAGCTGAAAAGGTTCAGTGATATCATTTACAAAACCGGAGATGAGATTCCCGCCAAGGATCTTGACCATCTCCCAGCCTGCATTGCAGCTGGAACTGCCGCCATCGGATATGTATTTGTTTTCTCCTTTCTGCTGGTCCTGGTCGAACTGCTGCATGTTCTTTTTGCGGCTCGACTCGAACCATTCGATGGGGTTTTCTTTGACTGCATCCAGGTCGTTGCTCTGGATAAGGATGTTATGGTCAGAGGTGATATTGATATCCTTCTCGGAGGAGATCTCGATGCCGGTGTCCTCTGACAGGACGATCTTGACGGGCTGGTCATCCTCGCCGTCGTACTCTTTCCGGTTGGCGTTGAACTCAACGGAACGGTTCTTGAACCGGATCATGCGGTTGTTGGCCGTCATCATCTTCTCCCAGGGATAGGAGAAGTCGTCGCGGGTATTGTTTATATGTTTGCTGCCGAGGCATATGGCGGAACCCTCGTTTTCATAGTAGCAGAAAACGGTATCCCCAACGTCAGGCATGCAGTAGAAGTCATTGTTGAAGAAATTGCAGTAGGGAATCCAGCGCACGCCTGCCCCAGACCCGCCCACATCTACGTCAAACAGGACCTGGACATCTGTGCCGGAAACAGCCAGGACCTTGCCGAAAAGAGCACTGGGTCCAGTCGGCTGATTGGTAGGCTGTTTGAAAGCAGGGGGAACAGCCTCGGTCTGGATATGGGACTGAGGTTCTGTGAAATTGCTGGTCTTGGAAAGCTGCGCGTATACGCCGTCCTTGTAGGTGAGCAGGATGCGGTTGTAGAGCAGGCCGCCGGAGGCATAGATATCGTTTTTGGTAACGAACATCTCGCGGCCGTTGGCGAGGAACATATGCCCGGCCCCTGCAGTCAGGTTGTCCAGAGTGAATCCCTTTTGCAGGAACTCATAGGCAGAAGCTTCGGGGGCGATCTGATTCTTTACTTTCCAATACTGGGTGATATCCTTCTCGATCCAGCTGGTATCTGTGCAGGATGGAAGCTCTGTGGAAGAAAAGGGGACAGCGCCAATGGAAAGCTGGATGTAAGGGACTTTGCTGTTGACAAAAATGGGATACCCAAACTGGTTGCAGATGCGTTTGATAAAGTCCCAGTCTGTCTCGGCCTGCTGGGAGAGCATCTCGGGGATGAGCTTATCTTCCTGGATCTGGAAAAGAGCGCCGTATGGTTCCAGCATCTGCTCCAGGACCTGGGACAGCATTTTACCGGGGTCCTGGAAGGTCCTGCTGTGGGCTGCCACATCCATTTTCTGAGAGTGGGTATGCGCTTCGATTTGGACTTCGCAGTACTGGTTCAGGTTATGCGTGCTAATCAGGGAACAGGTGCCGCAGAAGATAGGATTGCCCTGGTTATCCAGAATGCGGATGGATTGGAAATCGGTGGAGTGTACGATAGATCTAAATTAGTATGAATGCTTTTTGTAGAAAATTCTACAAAA
>CALXPY010000071.1 GCA_944390395.1 uncultured Clostridia bacterium
CGGTTGCCAGCTTTGTCGTAGAACAGTTCTTCAGTATAGCCGGGATACTGCACCTTCTGCAGCTGGTTCAGCGGGTCGTAGTGGTAGAGTGTCTCGCCTCCAAGCTGTTGTTTGCGGGTACGGTTGCCGTTGTCGTCGTAGAGGTAGCGGTTATTGGTCAGGATGGCATTGCCGGACTGGACAAAAAGCCCGGTCAGGTTCTTGTCCTGGTCATACTGGTATTGTTTGAGCACAGGGCCGTGCTGTTCCTGACGAATGGTGCCGTCAGGGTTATACTGGTAGGCCGCCAGCTCGTTCCCATCATCCCAAATTTTCTCGGGGAGGTCAAGGATGGAGTAGGAATACTCTGTCACCTTACCAGTAACGTCAATTTGCTTGACCTTATTGCCATTCTGGTCGTAGGCCATGGAGAGCAGGGTGCGGCCGCTGGCCGACTTGCGGACCAGACGGTCCATTTCGTCGTACTCATAAGCGTAACGCATCCCGTCCGAGATGGCGCACTTCAACAAGCCATCCGGTGTGTATTCGTAGAAATTGCCCGGGGAACCGTCTTTCGCTTTTTGGAACAGGGGAGCGCCGTAGAGGTTATAGCCCATCTCCACCGTCACGCCGTTGCGGTCGGTGCGGGAGATCAGGCGGTCCTCGCCGTCGTAGAGGTAGATCTCCTGCTCGCCGGTGGGGTCTATAATGGCACGGACCTGCCCGGCCACATTGTACTCATACTGGGTGGTGTGACCTTCGCCGTCGGTGGAGCTGGTCATGTTGCCGGCGAAGTCGTAGGTATAAAGCTCTGTAGAGGAATCCGGCTTCAGGATGCCAACGATCCGGCCCCATTCGTCCAGACGGTAGCGGGTGCGGTTGTGGTTGCCGTCCACTACGCCCACAATGTTGCCCCGGGCGTCGTATTCCAGCTGCTGGGTCGCGCCGCCGGTGGTTTGGATATGGACGCGGTTGCCCGCAAGGTCATAGGTGAAGGACGCGCCGGACTGGACGGCATCGAGCTGCTGCAGCAGGCGGCCGTCGCCGTCGTAGGTGTTGGTCTGGAGTACATGCCCGTCAGGTCCCACCACGGTGAGTATCCGGCCCTGGTGGTCGTAGGTATACTGGTATCCTTCGCCGTTGTCGGCTTTGGGGTCGTACTGGTTGGGCCGCACCTGTTTTGCAAGCAGGCCGTTCCCGTTGTAGAAGCTGCGGGTCACGCCGCCGTCCGGTGCAGTGCGGCGGATCTCGTGGTTCAGCAGGTCGTACTCGATCTTCGTTTTGTGCCCCTGGTTGTCGGTGATCTCCACCAGGTTCCCGGCCTTGTCGTAGGCGAACTCCGTCCGGTTGTGGATGCCCGCTGCTTTATCGACATGGGTCTCAGCAGTCAGCCGGTCAATGGCATCGTACTCACGGAAGACCTCGCCGCCCGCAGGCATCTGGATATGAACGATGTTGCCAGTCTTGTCGTAATCATACAGAACCGATGCCCAGGCGGTGCCGCCGTCGGCGCGCTCCATCATGTGGCCCTGCTCAATGAGCCGGCCGCCGGCGTCGTACTTCCAGCGGAACAGCTGGTTGACGCCGGGCCGCAGTCTGCGCCGTTCCTTGATCCGGCGGTTCTGCAGGTCGTAGGTATACTCCACAGCAGCTCCGGTCTGGTCGCTGACTTTGACCAGACGGTCGAGCTTGTCGTATTCAAAGCGGATCACATGCAGAGGGCCGGACATACTGGTCTCGGTCTGGAAGTGAAGATACCGGCGCTCCTCGATGCAGTTGCCGGCGGCATCGTATTTGTATTGGGTCAGCTGGTACTGCGGCTGGCCGTCTGCATCGTACTGGCATGGCTTGCGTTCCTCGGTCAGCCAGCCGGCATAGTTGTAAGTATACAGAGAGCCGATGCGTTCCGCATCTGTTTTGCCGGTGAGATAACCGGCAGCGTCGATCAGCTTGACGATGTTGCCGCAGAGGTCGTAGACATACCGTTTCTCTACCGTCCCGTCCGGCGCGGTGATCTGGACCAGGCGGTTTACTTCATCGTATTCGTAGGTATAGCCCGGGCCATCGTCCCGTTTGGCATCGTAATCCATGGGTTGGACTTTCTTGAGGATATTGCCCATGGGGTCGTAGAAGATACGCTCGATGCTCTGGTCAGGGTAGATGATCCTGATCTTATTGTCGTTGGAGTCGTATTCGCTGCGGATTCCTTCGCCGTCGTTACATCATAGCGGTAGACTTTTTTCTCCTTGATTGCAGTCAGACTGTATCCATCCCGAAGCTGCTCCAGAGAAAGAGACAGGTCTGCACCCCGGCAGTTGACCCACTGCTGCTGTTCCGGGTGGAAGGTGAACTTTTCCAGGTGCATGTCGGGCATCATGATGGAAGCATTCTGCCCGTCTATGTAGATCCAGCTGCCGATATTCAGGAACCAGCGGCTGCCAAGCAGGCCGCCAGCGTTGGTGTAGATGGATTCATAGCTGCGCTGGACAGGGAAGTCCCCCGTCAGGTCGTGGATGATGAATTCTTACAGCTTTCAACAGCAAAGAGGTCTACCTTATAAGTATCTATTTCTTCCGGGGAGACGGGAGGCTTATCTGGGGTGTCCTCTTTTTTGGAAGAGCCAAACATGTCTCCGAGGGTGGAGATAAGCTGAAAAGGTTCAGTGATATCATTTACAAAACCGGAGATGAGATTCCCGCCAAGGATCTTGACCATCTCCCAGCCTGCATTGCAGCTGGAACTGCCGCCATCGGATATGTATTTGTTTTCTCCTTTCTGCTGGTCCTGGTCGAACTGCTGCATGTTCTTTTTGCGGCTCGACTCGAACCATTCGATGGGGTTTTCCTTGACTGCATCCAGGTCGTTGCTCTGGATAAGGATGTTATGGTCAGAGACGATGTTGATATCCTTCTCGGAGGAGATCTCGATGCCGGTGTCCTCCGATAGGACGATCTTGACAGGCTGGTCATCTTCGCCGTCGTACTCTTTCCGGTTGGCGTTGAACTCAACGGAACGGCTCTTGAACCGGATCATGCGGTTGTTGGCCGTCATCATCTTCTCCCAGGGATAGGAGAAGTCGTTGCGGGTATTGTTTATATGTTTGCTGCCGAGGCATATGGCGGAACCCTCGTTTTCATAATAGCAGAAAACGGTATCCCCAACGTCCGGCATGCAGTAGAAATCATTGTTGAAGAAATTGCAGTAAGGAATCCAGCGCACGCCTGCCCCAGACCCGCCCACATCTACGTCAAACAGGACCTGGACATCTGTGCCGGAAACAGCCAGGACCTTGCCGAAAAGAGCACTGGGTCCAGTCGGCTGATTGGTAGGCTGTTTGAAAGCAGGGGGAACAGCCTCGGTCTGGATATGGGACTGAGGTTCTGTGAAATTGCTGGTCTTGGAAAGCTGCGCGTATACGCCGTCCTTGTAGGTGAGCAGGATGCGGTTGTAGAGCAGGCCGCCGGAGGCATAGATATCGTTTTTGGTAACGAACATCTCGCGGCCGTTGGCGAGGAACATATGCCCGGCCCCTGCAGTCAGGTTGTCCAGAGTGAATCCCTTTTGCAGGAACTCATAGGCAGAAGCTTCGGGGGCGATCTGATTCTTTACTTTCCAATACTGGGTGATATCCTTCTCGATCCAGCTGGTATCTGTGCAGGATGGAAGCTCTGTGGAAGAAAAGGGGACAGCGCCAATGGAAAGCTGGATGTAAGGGACTTTGCTGTTGACAAAAATGGGATACCCAAACTGATTGCAGATGCGTTTGATAAAGTCCCAGTCTGTCTCGGCCTGCTGGGAGAGCATCTCGGGGATGACCTTATCTTCCTGGATCTGGAAAAGAGCGCCGTATGGTTCCAACATCTGCTCCAGGACCTGGGACAGCATTTTACCGGGGTCCTGGAAAGTCCTGCTGTGCGCTGCTACATCCATTTTCTGGGAGTGAGTATGCGCTTCGATCTGGACTTCGCAGTACTGGTTCAGGTTATGCGTGCTGATAAGGGAGCAGGTGCCGCAGAAGATGGGATTACCCTGATCATCCAGGATACGGATGGGGGAGTCCGCATAGCGGATACAGTCCTGCTCAGAGACAGGCCCTCTGGCGACAAAAAGGAGTGACAAAGAGCCGTGGGCATTTGCCTCCTCATGGACATGGAGGGACTTGATGGTATATGCCTGGATGGGAAAATCAAGAATGACTCGCCCAAGTTCAAGGTGGTTCTGCTCGCTCATCTCATGTCACTCCTTTTAATGGTTATTTAAACTGTGTGGTTAGAAAATAAATTTGTTATTGTATTGTTAAGTTCTAGAGCATGCAAATAATTTTCTTTTGCATCTAAAGTGTTTTCATAAAAAAGCGCAATAATATGGTTGTGATTTGGCTGGCTTATAATGCACCGTACATTGCCTTGCCTCCACATTCGAGGCATAATTTGTCCAGTGATAGTATGGAGCAGAATATCAGGTGTATTATGAAGTATAAGCTGTACGAACAAGCTGTAGGAGGTAAGCTGCGTACTTGTTTTTATTATATTAAATTCGTTTGTTTTTAGGTCTGCGTCAACATACAACGAAATTTCGTTTTTTGCCATGAATTCAACGATATCCATTTTATATTCTCCTATCGCATGTGTCAAAAACGATGAAATAAATTGTTGATATTATTAAGGTAAACCTGGGTCAGTCCATACGCCAGGCTCTATTTCAATTAACCTTTTGCCTTTTTCTTTCCAATGATTTTTGATTTCATCTCTCCTTAATTTGTCTCCATCCGCCTCAGCATTAAAAATAGAATTTGCAGGATGTCTATTTGGAGAACCAGCCGTATGCTGGTTTCCGGCTGGATGTCCTGGGCCTGGGACAGCATTTTACCGGGGTCCTGGAAAGTCCTGCTGTGGGCTGCTACATCCATTTTCTGGGAGTGAGTATGCGCTTCGATCTGGACTTCGCAGTACTGGTTCAGGTTATGCGTGCTGATTAGGGAACAGGTGCCGCAGAAGATGGGATTGCCCTGGTCATCCAGGATACGGATGGATTGGAAATCGGTGGAGTGTACGATAGATCTAAATTAGTATGAATGCTTTTTGTAGAAAATTCTACAAAA
>CALXPY010000072.1 GCA_944390395.1 uncultured Clostridia bacterium
CCCAGCAGCAGAACCAGGATCAGCAGCAGACTGCCGATCCGAAGTGCAGTACGTTTCATGTTTCATTCCTCCTTAAAATTTCATGGTGGCCGCCTGGCGGTGTGCCCGGTGGCATCGTTGCGGGAACGTATGCTGGATACCTCTCAGGGACACCACCTCCTGGGGCTTCTGATTCTTTCTTCCATCATACCATGCCGTTCTGCGAAAGGCAACTGGATTATGGAGAAATTAAGCAAAGTTTAATGGTTGGTCTTCAAGAAAATCTACAAATATTACAAAAAGAAGCCATTTTCGACATTCAAGCAGACTTCTCCTACTTTGCCAGCATCATCATACGCCGCGGTTGTATACAAAATGCATCCAAACTGCATCCAGTCATTGAATGTTCCAAGCAAGCGCAGAGAACCCATATCCAGGCTCCGCCATCAAGCTGCTGCAAGGCAAAACCGAGCGGTACAAGAGGCCGGCATAAAATGTGTGAACAATAACGTGAACAATGGGGCGGAACTTTACAGCCCATAGCAGGACTTTACAGCACTTTTCATTTTATGAAAGCACGTTATATTTCTAACAAAGCAAAAATAAAATACCGGATATATCCCAATTTTAGGATATATCCGGTATTTTGGCGGAGTGGGAGGGATTTGAATTTTAAAAAATGCTGAAAATGCGGTAAAATCAAGTAAAGTGTGTATGTCCATCTTCGATTTTTGCGGCCTTCCTGTAAAATACGAAAAAGCGCTGCAAAAGCTCTAAGGGGTAAAATTAGGGGTCAAATTCCTCCTAATTTCTGGAATGCACAAGCGCCGTTTTCTGGGCGCATGGCGCCCCCTGGAGCGGGTGCAAAAAGGCCGGGGATTGCCCCCGGCTCAGTTCCAGTGGATTGCCTGGTCTAAGACATAGTCCCCGGCCTCCAGCTCTGCCGCCGCCTGGTCGATGGCGGCTTTCTCGGCGGGGGTGGTCTTGGTGAAATCAGGATCCCAGGCCAAGACTAATTTTTTCACCAGCTCAAAGGCCAGAGCCTGGTCTTCGGTGGGGAGCATATCCACCATGTCCGCGATCTGCTGTGCAATGGGTGCCATATATGCTCAGGCTCCTTTCTTACTTGTAAATATCGCCCCGGCTGCCTATGTCTATAATATGCAGGATTTCCAGCTGCATTTCAAGGCCGAATTTGTAAATAATTCGATACTTCCCCACCCGGAGCCGCTGCCGTCCGTCGTGGTAGCCCTGCATGGGCTTGATATCGCCCTGGGGCGGCTTCTGCGTCAGGCCGAGGATCCCGGTGCGAATTCGCGCCTTTGTAGGTCGATCCATTGCCTCGATGGCCTTCACCGCCGCTTTGGAATACCGTATTTCCATATCGTCCTACCCCTTTCCCAGTCTGCGGGCAACCTTGTCCCGCTGCGCCTGGTTTGTCACCGCCCGGGATACGAAGTCCGGCAATGGCTCTCTCGCGGCTTCTGCGGCGCTCTGCGCGGTTTTTAGTGTTTCTGGGGGTAGATGTATACCCCCACCCCCTTCTGGGCGCTCTGGGGCGCTGTCAGGCGTCAGGCAATCCCGCTCCATTGTTTCAATAGCTGCCCGGCGTAGAAATGCGTTCACCGTTTCTTGCATCCGTTCGGCGTGGTCTTTTATCGCTTGTGCCTGTTCCTTCTTTACCTTGCAGCCTATTGTCGCCATGTGTTCGCCGTCCCACTTCCGGGCGGCTCTTTTTTGTGCTTCTTGTACCATAGGCTTTTCACCTCTTTGTGATTATACCACATTTCGCATCTGGTTAACAGTATAAACTTACACAAATATATACGGTTAACTTTATCTATTCTGACTATTTACATATACGGTTAACAGTAGTATAATAAGACCATAAACAAGGACGCCAAGTCAAGGCAGACGCAAAGAAGGCACGGTAAGAGCGGGACAGGATGTGCAAGCCCGGAGTGAAGCGGCGACAATGCCCCCCGACACTTGGCAGTCCAGCAAGGAGGAATAGACATGGGAACAACAGAATTGAGTAACAAGATCTCTGAGCTGCGGGAGCTGCGCCGCATGACCGAAGAGCTGGCCGCCGAGATCGAGGGCATCCAGGACACTATCAAGTCGTACATGGCCGCCCAGGGCGTCGAAGAGCTGACCGGGACGGACTACCGCGTCACCTGGAAAGAGGTCACCACCGTCCGCCTGGACGGCAAGGCGCTGAAAGCAGCCGCCCCGGAGCTGGCGGCACGGTTCACCAGAGAGACCACCACCCGCCGCTTCTGCGTGGCATGAGAAAAGCCCCATATCCGAACCGACGACCAATCAGCGGATATGAGGCACCGAAGACCCGGGGGTCTGGCTCCAGTGTACCACGACCCCCACTTAAAATCAAGTGAGGAGCAAGAACAATGATTGATAAAAAAGCACTGTCCACAATGGCAGACATTATGGACGGCATTGTGCAGTCCAAAGAATGGGCAGAGCTGCAAATGAACGACCCCGGTATTAAAGCAGCAGAAAGCCGGTTGCGCCGGGCTATGGAGAGCGCAAGGGCGTATCTTCCGGCAGAGGATTACATGGAATTGTCTGACGCCCAGACCGGCGAAGTGTCAGCGCATTGTGACGTCGCGCTTCTTTACGGTATGCGCGTCACAGCCTTAATTCAGGCAGCAACCGCCAACCCGTCCGAAATGACGCGCTTTTTGTTGGAGAGGACGGTGGCTAATCGTTGAACACTATCGAGCAAATCAGCAGCTATGTGGAGCGGACGAAGGTAAAAGACGGTTATAGCCTGAGCCTCGGCGAAATCCAAGCCCTGTTCTATATGGCAAAAGATGACCCCGTTGACGCCCTCGTCCTTGCCTTTAAGTTTGGAGAGGCCAAGAGAGAACGCTATGTGAAGAAAATGCGCCGATACATCGAAAGAAAGCGGTAAGCCCTCGCGCGCGTTATCGCGTCAGAAAACTATTGTAAGTGACGAAAAGCAGACCCGGAACGCTGCCGGGTCTGCTTCCTTTTTTCCCGCTCCTGGGCTTTTGGCGAAAAACTTCAGAAAAATGGGTGTCTTTGCTTATGTCCGCAAGCCCAGCAGCTGCCGGGCGTTTGCAGGTCTGCGGAGAAACCGCAAGCCGGAATCGGCAGCGCTGCGCACGGTTGCCGCGTCCAGCTGGAGCCGGGCGGCTGCCTGGGGAACTGTGAGGCCGAAGCCGTGAACAAGCAATACTGCCTGCCGTTGCGTTTCGTCCAGCTGATCCAGGAGCCGGTGAAGCACCCGGGAACGCTCTGTTGCAAAATCCCGCTCCGCCAAGCCGTCCATTTCCCGCTCCGCCGTGGGGTCTGTGAGAATGTCCAGCATCGTGAACGGGTCTTCTGCATCATGTCCCACCGGCGCGTCCAGGGAAACGGCACCGCGGAGCGGGTCATTCCGCTGCCTTGCTGTCCGAAGCCCCACAGCCTCTGTGAACGCGCCTTTGAGCCGAAGCGTGTACCAAGTGATGAACATCGCCGCATCCCGGTTCCACGTCCCCACGGCGTTCAGGAGCGCCAAGAAGCCCACCTGCAAAAGGTCTTCGACCTCCACGCCGGTCGAAGCCCTCGCCCATCGTCGTGCATGGGAGGCAGCAAAGCGCCGCACCTGTGCCCACAGGAGGAGGAGATCTTCTTCGTCCCCGCCACCGTCCTGGATCTTCGCCGCCAATTCCTCGTTTGTCATCGTTGAAACGCCGCCCCTTCCGTGATAAAATTTGATTGTCGGCCAGAGAGGGGGGGCGTATATAACGAAAAAACCGAGGTTTTCCGAGGTTGTTTGCGGTGTCTGTAATAAAGGCGAAAACTCAGGTTTTGTCAGGTTTTTTGGTGTTCCGCCGCGCAGTACAGCTCCAGCCAGTCCGGCAGTCTCATGGTCACAAGCCACGGTTCCCGGTTGCGACGATGGAATACAGCGGGAGCGCCGTCCTGGAAGCGTTCTGCGTCGCGCACGGCCTGAGCCATTGCTTGGGATACGTTTAAGCGCTCCGTCCTCTTGCACTCAATGTGAATGCCCGGCAAGCCGGAAACGTCCGGGACATCCCCATAGCTCTGAGCGCGTCCGGGCTGTACGTTGTATCCATACTCCTGAAGGAGCCGAGAAAGCTCCAGCTCTCCAGCGCGACCTTTTCTCTGCTGTGATCGTCCCATACTTCATCACCTGCCCGTCTCTTTCATGCGTAGTGCTCGAACTCGCCCAGAGAAAAAATGGTTTATGTTATAGTCACAATTCCGGTATTTTGTTTGAAAATGCCGGTCTATAAGGATTTTGTACTCAAATGGAGGGACTTCCCCGACGCCACAGATGTACGGCATTATTCCGACAATTCGCTTGATCTGGTCTGCCTTTAACCACGGGTGCGGCTTCCCCGTCATTTCTTCGTAGCGCGCGAAGTAATGCTCGAATACGCCAAGCGCCTCTTCTGGTGAGTACCCCACAGGCTCGCAAGTGCTGAGCATTGTTTTCTTGAAGCTGTCAAAATCAAATATCATTTTCTCACCTATTGGCAGCGGCGCGACGAAGGCGCCCTTATAATGGCGGCGCGGAGGCGCGCCGCGCCGACGCCCTTATGAAGTGTCTGTGTCTTTTTCTGTTTCTACTTCTTCCTTCTACCTTCTTCCTTCTACTTCTGTATCGGTCGATATCGAACGATTAGCCGCGATCTTGCTTTCTGGCTGTTATGCGCTGTAAGTAGGAGCGCCACGCTTCCTCCATGTCAGGCATGAAGGAAGCAAAAGCAACTGATTCGATTGGGGAAAGGCCATTCGGCTTCTCTCCAGTCTCCAAATAATCCCAGCAAGCAAGAAGGACATTGACGGCGGTTTCTGGTGAAAGCTGCCGTATCAATTCACGGCGCTCAATCTTCATTTTGAACCAGCTCGGGTGCTTTGCCTTTTCATTCAAAACCACTCTCCCTCCTCCACCGCTGCGGCGGTTTTTAGAATTTCTGCCGCACGGTTTCGCATAGATCGAACGAACTGCGCCCGCTCCGCCGAATTTCCGGGCAAATAGTAGCCGTTCGCATTGTCGGACAAAATCGGAACGCCGTGCCGGCGTTCACGCTCGATCGCCAGGCGCACCATGCGCCCGCTCCAGCCGGTCATTTTTTCCAACTCTCGCCGTGGAGTGGCGTTCTGCTGGCCGCATGACAAAAGTTCCAGCAAAATATCTCTTTTTGTGCTACAATAATCGTGGGAAGATCTGCTGTCCTTGCGGTTTTCCTGATCGCCCGCTCCAGTGCTGCAACGCTGGAGCGGGTTTTTTGTTTCTCTTTTCATTCCTGCACCCCCGCCTGTTCTTCAATCCATTTTTTGAAGGCTTCTGCAGGAATTCTCGTACATCCCCCTATTCTGGCTACAGGAAATCCGCCCATGCGCATCCATCGGTAAATCGTTGGTCTGCTCACGTGAGCGGCCTGTGCGGCCTCCGTTACTGTAAAAGCCAGCTTCTGTAAATTGACCATAATGGCCTCCTTTCGTTTTCCTCTTGATTTTCAAGCTCCTATCTGCTAGTATGATAGCATGATATCCTGGCTAATCATATTATACAGCATGATATTCTAGCTGTCCAGGAAATAAGGGCATATCATAGCAAAAACCATTATTTCAGTCTTTTGGAGGATTTCAGATGTGGACAGACTAATTTTTCCGGTCACAAAAAAAGCGGCGGAGAAGGAGGGAATTCCATTCTCTTCGCAAAACAACAAAAACGCCCTTTTCCCTTCCCGGCTGCGAGAATTAAGGAAGAAAAATGGCATTTCACAGGATCAACTTGCAAAAATACTTGGGGTTTCTAAATCTACACTTGGTCTCTATGAAACCGGCGACACATTGCCGGATGCAAAAACGCTTAGAGATCTAGCCGTTTATTTTGAAGTCTCCTCTGATTTTTTGCTCCACCTATCAGACTATGAAAGCAAGATATCCGAAGAGATAACGGCAAGAGAAATGGGCTTATCAGAAGGATTTGCGCGTGGATTAAAGCATCTCAATAAGACGCCTGGTGGAGACGGATATATATTTGTCCTCAATAGATTGTCTGAGTGTGTGCATTTTGTCGCTCTTATCCAGCAAATTAGCCGATATATGCGGAAGATTGCGGATATCAAAAACAAAATCGATCATCTCCCAGAGGACAGTATCATAAACGAAGAACGAAACGTGAGGTTGGAAAAGTTTCTTGTTTCCGATGTCATGGCAGATATGCTGGATGAACTAACCCCACCGCCTGACTGGGAGGCAAGCAAAGAAGCCGCCAGAGGTCGAAGCAAGCTATTCCAAGAATTTTTGAAATCTCCCGAATGTGGAGAACTATGCCATCTAGCCGAAAACATCAACAATTCAGCTGCAAAAGATAAGGTAAAGGAGGAGCACAATGCCGCGAAAGACTAACACCAGAGCCGCCCAGGGCAGTGGCAGCATTCGCCAGCGAAAAGACGGCAGATGGGAAGGCCGGATCACCGTTGGTACAGATCCAGGCACCGGGAAGCCAGTTCGCCGCTCTGTGTACGGGACTTCGCAAAAGGAAGTCCGGCAGCAGATGACGGCAATTCAGAGGGAAGTGGATAGCGGCACATATCAAGCCCCGGATAGGACCACCGTCGGGGAATGGCTGGATGCATGGATGGTTACCTTCTGCGCTGCCAAAGTAAAGCCTTTGACCTACTCCAGCTATAACGCGGCCATAAAGAAGCATATCAAGCCCAGTCTGGGGGCGCTGCGCCTTCAAAAGCTCCGGGGCTTTCATGTGCAAGAGCTTTACAACCGGATGATTTCGGCGGGGTTATCGGCCAAAACCGTCAAAAATGTCGCCGCCATTCTCCACAAGGCGCTGTCAATCGCCATGAAGCAGGGGCTTATTTCGGTTAATCCGTGTGACGCGGCGGAGCTGCCAAAGGTGACGCAGAAGGAAATAAAGCCCCTGACAGACCAGGAAATCCCGCTGTTTCTGGAGGCCATTGAAGAAAGTCCCATGCGCAACGCATATGCGCTGTGTCTGTTTGCCGGATTGCGGGAGGGCGAATGCCTGGGGCTATCTTGGGATCAGGTGGACTTTGAAGCACGGCGGATCACGGTCAGCCAGCAGCTTCAGAAGGAGAAAAAAGCAGGCGGCAAGTATTATATCGCGCCTACCACCAAGAGCGGCAAGCCGCGCCAGATTGAGCCGCCGGAGATTGCCCTTCAGTATCTGCGGGCGGAGCGGGTCAAGCAGATGGAAAACCGTCTTGCCGCCGGGGAACTGTGGAGCAATCCGCACAACCTGGTATTCACGGACGGCACAGGCAAGCACATGGCCGTATACACCTTTTACCGGCACTTCAAAAAAATAGCCGCAGAGATCGGCAGGCCGGACGCCCGCCCACACGATCTGCGGCACACGGCGGCCACGGTTGCCATTGCCTCCGGGGCTGATATTAAGTCGGTACAGGATCTAATGGGACACGCAACGGCCAGTTTCACGCTGAATGTTTACGCCCACACAAGCGACCAAATGAAGCGCGACACGGCGGCCAGAATGCAGAGCTACTACGACGGCTTGACCGCACAGAAACAGGCATAAGCCCCCTATTTTGGGCTGATTGGGGTAAAATTAGGGGTACAGCAAAGATAGACAAAGGAAATTAAGAACATTTTCAAAGTAAAACCGCCATATAAAACAAAAAAGCCGCCTGATTATCAAAAATCAGGTGGCTGTTTTCTTGGCGGAGTGGGAGGGATTTGAACCCTCGCGTGCTGTTTAGACACCTACTCCCTTAGCAGGGGAGCCCCTTCGGCCTCTTGGGTACCACTCCAGGTCGAATTTGCTCTGTGGAAAGAAGGTGGCGGAGAGAGTGGGATTCGAACCCACGGCACATTGCTGTGTCACTGGTTTTCAAGACCAGCTCCTTAAACCACTCGGACATCTCTCCGAATATCTTTCAGAGACGCGAGTTATTGTAACACACACGCCACCATTTGTCAATCAATTTTCTTCCCCTTCTTGATGTTCCAGGCAGTTAGTGGTATACTACTGGGAGATATTTTGAAATGAAGGTGCATTCCCTATGACGAAAATTGACATTTACTCCGGTTTCCTGGGTGCTGGCAAAACCACCCTCATCAAGAAGATGATCAAGGAAGCCTATGCAGGCCAGAAAATTGTGCTCATTGAGAATGAGTTTGGTGAAATCGGCATCGACGGCGGCTTCCTCCAGGAGGCCGGCATCCAGATCACCGAGATGAACTCCGGCTGCATCTGCTGCAGCCTGGTGGGCGACTTTGGAAAGGCGCTGGAGCAGGTCATCCGCGACTACGCCCCCGACCGCATCCTCATCGAGCCCTCCGGCGTGGGCAAGCTCAGCGACGTGGAGGCCGCTGTGGAGAAGGTCGTCTCCGATACCGTGCAGCTGGGCGACATGGTCACCGTGGCCGACGCCGGCAAGTGCAAGATGTATATGAAGAACTTCGGCGAGTTCTACAACAACCAAGTAGAAACCGCCGGCACCATCGTTCTCTCCCGCACCGATTCCATCTCCGCGGAAAAGCTCTCTGCCGCCGTGGCGCTGCTCAAAGAGAAGAACCCCAACGCCGTCATTGTGACCACCCCCTGGGATCAGCTCACCGGCGCACAGATCCTCGAGGCCATGGAGCAGGGCAACACCCTCCTCCACGAGATGCAGGAGCACGACCATGACGAGCACGAGCATTGCCATCA